>JAPORR010000049.1 GCA_026710105.1 Alphaproteobacteria bacterium | reverse complement strand
GGTGTTCGTGTTCCGGGCGAAGCGGCGTCTGAAGCTGGTCTACTGGGATGGGACTGGTCTACAAGCGCCTAGAGGAGCAGGGCTTTGTGTGGCGATCCGGGGCGATGACGCTGAACCATGCGCAGTTCGAGGCCTTGTTCGCGGGCCTGGACTGGCGGCGTGTGCGGGCGCTGTCGGTCTGGGCACCGGCGGAATGACTCAGTCGGTGGATCGGTGGCCTCCGCGACACTGTGCTACCAAGGGGCCATGCTGGCCCTTGCAGAGATCGACCTCGGAACACTGACGCCCGAACAGGCAGCGAGGCAGGCGCTTGCGACGCTGGAGGCGCTTCGCACCGAGAACGAGACGTTGGTGGGCAAGACCGAGGTGCAGGCTGATCGCCGTCTGGAATATCTGGTGCGTCAGCTTCAGCGCGTCGTTTACGGCAAGCGGTCGGAGAAACTGTCGGCGGACGAACGCCAGCTGGCGTTCGAGGATCTTGAGGGCGCGGAGGTGGAGGCTGCGGGGCCGCCGGAAGACCCGGCGGCGGCGCCGAAGCGTCCTCGCGCGCAATCTCGGCCATTTGCCGGCACACCTGCCCCGGATCGAGCAGGTAATCGAGCCGAAGAGTACGCTTTGCCCCTGCGGGGAGATGGTGAAGATCGGTGAGGACGAGAGGCTTGACATCGTGCCGGCACAGCTTCGGGTGATCGTCACGGTGCGCCCGAAATACGCCTGCCGCAAATGCGAGGAAGGCGTCACCCAGGCGCCAGCTGATCGAGGGCGCGCTACCGACCGAAGGCGCCATCGCGCCTGTGCTGATCTCGAAATACGCTGACCACACCCCCCTCTATCGCCAGGCGACCATCTACGCCCGCTCGGGTCTGGACCGCTCGACCCTGGCCGGTCGGAAAGGCGGCGTTCCATCTTGGCCCCGTATATGAGCGCCTGAAGAAGGCGCTGAAAACATCGAGCACTTTGGGTCTGGACCACGGTTCGGGTTCTCGATCCGGGGCGCGGCAAGACCGGCTACCTGTGGACGATGGCGCGTGACGAGCGGTCCGGAGCCGATCCGCGTGGTCTATGAATATGCGCCTGGGCGCAGCGGCGAGCATGGCGAGACGCTTCTCAAGGGCTTCAGGGGAACGGTGCAAGTCGATGGCCGGCCACAACCGGCTGGCCGAACCGGCCGGGGGGACGCGGGCGGCGTGTTGGGTCCATGCAAGGCGTGGCCTGGAGACGGTGTTCGAGAGCAGCGGCTCACCGCGCCAAGGCGGGGCTGGACCGCATCGCGCAGCTCTATGCCATCGAGAAGAAGATCCGGGCCGCCGGCGACGCGCCAGTTCGTCCGCTGGACCGAGCCGCTGGTGAACGCCTTCGGCCTGTGGCTCGCCGAGCAGCGCTCCTGCGTCTCGCCCAAGTCCCGGCGAGAAGCTCACCTATATCGCCAACCAGTGGGATGCTGGTCTTCCTCCACGACGGGCGCGTCGAGATGGATAGCAACTTCGTCGAAAATCGTATCCGGCCGGTGAAGCTCACAGCCAAGAACGCCCTGTTCGCCGGCCACGACGAGGGCGCGCGCGCATGGGGTCGCATCGCCAGCCTCATCGAGACCTGCAAGATGAACGGCGTCGAACCCTACGCCTGGCTCAAGGACACAGAAAATCGCCGCCGGCCACCCCAACAGCCGCGTCGACGAACTCCTCCCCTGGAACTTCAAGCCGCCGTCAAGCTGAAAGCCAGGTGCCGCTCACGCACCGTGTGTGGACGCCCCTGGTGACGCAAGCATTTTCTTCGGTCGGCTCGGTGCACGCGGTCAGGCGCTGTCGTGTGTCCGGCCTCTCTATGCGGCAGGTCACGCGCCGCGGGCCCTCATGGAGATGCGCGGACCGGGTCCAAATCGCTTACGCGAGCTCAATGGCTCCGCAGTACGAACTGGTTTTCCCGATCCCGTCTCGATTGACCGTTTGCCCTTGCCTTTCCTCAGACCTGTCCCCGACAGCTGCCCGTCGCCCTGTCAGGCGGCGGCGGGAGCCCGGTAACTCTCCTTCTTCGTCATCAGCGCCCAGATAATGCGCGCCGTCCGGTTGGCGAGCGCCACAGCGACCAGCATGCGCGGTTTGCGCGCCAGCATCCTGGCAAGCCATGGATCGTTCGTCCTGCCGCGCCGCCCAGCTGACCACCGCCATGGCGCCCGTGATCAGCAGCCGTCTCAGATCGCGTTGGCCCATCTTGGATATCTTGCCGCGGCTTGCCGCCCGTCGTGTGCTGGCGCGGCACCAGGGGCGAAGTCCCGGCCGCGCCGGAAGGTCTCCATCGGCGGCGCAAAGGCCTGAACCGCCATCGCCGTGATCGGGCCGATCCCCGGCACCGTCATCAGACGGCGCACCTCGTTGTCCTAGCCGCCCGGATTTCCTCCTCAAGGCCATCGATCTTCTCGCCAAGCAATCTGGTCCAGCAGAAGGACGGCCAACTCGCGGACCGCATCCGGCAGATCCAGGTCCGGGTCTTCAAGCGCCAGACGCTCGACATGAACCGGGCCTTGGGGAGCAATGACACCGAACTCCGCCAGGTGGCCGCGAAGCGCGTTGATCGTCTGGGTCCGCTGGCGCACCAGGAGATCGCGCGTACGGAACAGCATGCCCCTGCTGCTCGACGGTCTTCACCGCCACGAAACTCATCGTCGGACGCGATGCCGCCTCGCAGATCGCCTCCGCATCCGCCGCATCGTTCTTCTGCCGCTTGACGTATGCCTTCACGTAGGCCGGCGGAACCAGCCGCACCGCATGGCGGCCGATCTCGCGGCCCCAATGGTGCGCACCGCCGCAAGCTTCCATCGCCACCGTGCAGGGCGAGGCCAGAAACCCCAGCACCTTCGCCCGGCTTCTTCCGGAACGCAACCGATCCTTCGGGCCGCGCACCGTGAAGCTGAAAGCTGTTCTTCGCGAGATCGATCATGCTAACCTGTTCCATGGACGCCCCTTTCCTCTTGGCGTTTACGACACCGTCAACCTGGCACATGGCGATGCCGTCGGGAGGGGCGTCCACTCCATCGCTTACACTGCTACTGCTACTTGCCACTCTACATTTTCTGCGGCGACCACCTTCTGGCGGCGAAGCTCAGGCGGTCGAACATCGACGCCGGGGCGCTTGAGGAGGTGGAGCGGATCGTTGGGCGTATCCGCACGCGCTGGGTGGAGATCGTGTTGCGTGCTGACTCCAGCTTTGCCCGCGAGCCGCCTGGTGCGAGGACCACGCTGTCGATTATGTCTTCGGTCTGAACGAGCGCCTCACGGCCCGCCTGCAACCGGCCCTCGACCGAGGCGCGCTCGCGGGAGAGCGGTGAGCCTGCGCGTCTGTTCACCGAGTTCCGCTATAGCACGCTCAAGACATGGTCGCGCCGGCGGCGCGTTGTCAGCAAGGCGGAGTGGCTCCCCGGTCGCGCCAACCCGCGCTTCGTCGTCACGTCACTTCGCCCTGCTGCCATCGACCACCCTCTACGAACAGCTCTACTGCGCCAGAGGCGAGAGGGAGAACCGCATCAAGGAGTGCCAATTAGACCTCTTTGCCGACCGCACGTCGGCAACCGCCATGCGCGCCAATCAGCTCCGCCTCTGGCTCGCCTCCATGGCCTATGTCCTGCTCGCCGCGCTCCGACGCATCGCGCTTGCCGGAACCCGCCTTGCCAAAGCTACATGCGGCTCCATCCGGATCAAACTCCTCAAGATCGGCGCCCAGGTCCGGCGCAGCGCAAGGCGCATCCGCATCGCCATGGCTTGTCCTTATGCCGATATCTTCGCACAGGCTCACCACCGATTATGCAACTGACCCGGGCCCAACGCCCGCACTGAACCCCAACCGTCAACAACAAGCAACACGATCCGGCATACCCTGCGCCTCAGGCGCCAGCGTTACCCCTGCGCCCAAACCCTGGCAAAACCGCCATGCCAGACAGACGGCCCAAAACTCAAAGCAAATCAACGCCCAAAACGACCTCGTGAGAAATCCGGGCTAGCCCT
>JAPORR010000025.1 GCA_026710105.1 Alphaproteobacteria bacterium | reverse complement strand
GGGCAGGACGCGGACGCCGAAGCCCTTCAGTTCACTGTCGCGAATGTCGTAGGGCACCTTACGTGGCTTGAGAGCCTTGATCCGGCTCCTTGTGAGGCAGACATTGGACATGGGTTTCCTCCTGCGTTCTGTTGCAGGCAGGGGAAAATGCAGTGGCATTTCCGTCCCGATCTGCAAATGGCACGAGGAAAACAAGAGCTTTATCAATAAGTTGGCATCGTAGATGCGGCCACCGGTGTCCCCTCACGCGGCTCCCGATGAGGCACGTGAATAGCCTTGTTCGCCGACCGCCTCGTTGCGATCGAGCACGCCCAACAGACCGGCACTCGGGAAACGCTTTGGACCTGGCATGACGTTGGCGGCGTCAACCACTGCGGAGAGAACCCGGCGACGGACATATCTCGGATCGCCCCTTCTCGAGACCCCAAGACGTTCAAATCAGGTACCTTCGACCCGGATCGCCTCCGGGAGAAAGAAAACTAAGCCGGGCAACCCGTCGCAGGCACCGAGGCTCATGGAGCAAATCGGACCGTTCGGCTGTGCGGATCCGTGCTTGACATCAAATGCCCCATTACGGAAGGCTCTCCGATCTCTTTATCGAAGTGCGCTGCCGAACAGGTCGCGGGCGACAATGTGGCGCTGGACCTCGTTCGGGCCCTCGCCGATGCGGCGGATGCGCATTTCCCTGTACCAGCGCTCGAAGGGCAGATCCTTGGTGACGCCGTAGCCGCCGTGGATCTGCATTGACCGGTCCACGACCCGCCCCGAGGCTTCTGTCGCGACGATCTTGGCGAGCGCAGAGTCGGTACGGAAGGGCGCGCCCCGGCGCGCCTTGTCGGCGGCCGCCAGCGTGGTCCAGAAGGCGTGGCGGATGTCAATCTCGTTCTCCACTACCATCCACTGGATGCCTTGGCGGTGGGCCAGCTTGTCGCCGAATGTTTCACGAATCCGAGCGTATTCGATTGCCAGCTCTTGTGCCTTGACCGCGACCCCGATGCAGGTGGCGGCATAAGGGATACGCTGGCGTGACACGCGGTCATTGGCAATGGCGAAGCCAGCGTTTACCGCGCCCAGCACATTGGCGTGAGGCACGCGCATGTCCTCGAATTGCAGCTCGGTCGCATAGCGCGCCGCGCGCAGCGTGTGGACGATGCGCCGTACATGGAAGCCCGGTGTGTCGGTCTCGACGATAAAGCAGGTGACGCCGGCCCTGCCTTTGCCCGGGTCTGTCCGGGCGAAGACAAGGCCGAAATCCGCTTGGTCGGCACCCGAGATGAACATCTTGGTGCCGTTGATGACCCACGCATCGCCGTCGCGCACCGCGCGAGTCTGAATAGCGCGAGCTGGGTCCGAGCCGCCGGAGGGTTCTGTTAGGCCGAAAAAGGTCTTCTTCTCGCCCTTCAGCATCGGGTAGAGAAACCGCTGCTTCTGGTCCTCATTGGCTTCGAACATCTGCGCCAGACCCGCCCCACCGAATACGTTGTAGCAGGGAGCATAGAGGCCGGCGCGGTGCTGCGACATCTCGATGGCCAGCAGGGTACGGGTGACGATGTCCACATCCGGGCCACCGAATTCGGGCGGGATATCGAGGCCGTAGAGGCCCATCTCGGCCACCCGGCCCGTGAGGCGCTCATGGTCTTCCGGCGGTAGGCTGTCGGCGTCGGGGTCGAGGCGGTCCTCCAGCGGGACGATCTCCTCGCGCACGAACCGGCGCACCTGATCCACGATCAGTTTCTGCTCGTCGGTAAGCGACAGGTCCATGAGTTGGGCGCTCTCGGTTGCGAAAGGTGGACTTGCGGCAGTGGTCAGGCGGGGCTGAGGCGGCCGAGACTCTGGCCGTCCTCGGGCGGATTCCATGCGGGCAGAGCGCCATGGTCAGTCTGGTGCGTCATCATCAGTTCCAGCCAGCGCGTGCGCGGTTGATGGTTGACCTCCAGGCGGAAGAACAGCCCCGCACCGCGCGTCTCCAGCTCGCGCCTGAGCTCGCCGCGCAGACCGAACGAGGCGCGGGCGTCCACCCTGACGATCGCCCGAACCGTCCCCCCGTCATCGGAGAGCTGATAGACGCCGAGCTGGCCGCTAAGGCCAGCCACGGCGGTCGCATCAAGCCGTCGCCAGGGCTTGTCGAGCCGCACCGCCATCTATCTGTGTCTCCCATGAAATACCATTTTTTCAGCGTAAAAGTCTTGCACGATCGCGCGCTCTGTCCAACCTTCCTCGAAGGCAAGCACCGAGGGACTAGGCATGAAACCTTCGCTCGCGCCCGCCCTGAAAGGCGTGCGCCGGTTCGATGTCACGGCGGACTAGACCATTGACTTCATGGGCGAGGATCTGTGGGTGTTGGCGATGTCGTCCATGCTGGCGCGGGCGGAGCAGACCTGCCACAGACCTCGTCTGGCCGCATCTCGAAGACGGCGAGGACACTGTTGGTATGCGAGTCGAGCTCGACCATCTGGGACCGCTGCTCGCCGGCATTGTGGATCGAGATCTTGGGCCCGTGTCGTGGCGCTAGCCGGCCCACATATAGAGACCACCGCCGCTCTCTGCGATGCGCCCGGTCGGCCGTGCCCACCACACCCGATTCGTCATCGACCGTCTGCCGAACGCCTTGCCGCGCGACGGACCAAGGCCGCCGCCCTCTGAGGCTCTGCTTTAACGTCGTTGCATCAGGAGTCGAGAACAGACTCGAATCCTTCGAACTGAGGTGGGCCGAGATAGAGATCCTGGCGGGCCCCGGCGCCAGCATGCGCCTTGCGGAACGCCTCGGACCGCGTCCATTCGGTGAAGGCATCCCGGTCGTGCCAGACCGAGTGGGAGGCGTAAAGCGTGTGGTCTTCTTCCTCCGGCCCCCGGAGTAGGCGGAACTCGATGAATCCGGGGACGCCGTCGAGATGAGAGTTGCGCTCCGACCAGATCTGCTCGAAATCCGCCTCGCGTCCGCGCGCGATGCGGAACCTGTTCATTGCAAAGAACATCGCTTGGCCGTCCTTTCCTCGCCGTCATCGGTCCGGGCGCAGCATAGCCCCAGGCATGACCAAGGAAAGGCCATATTCTGACTATGGACACTATGGACACAATCAGCCCAACCGAAGCAAATTGAATTTATTCCAACAAAGGTGCCAAAAGCTACAGCTCACCAAGAAAGCACGCTACCCAGCGTTCGGTCAGGTAGGCGAGACCGAAATCGCCGCTTGAGGGGACCAGATGATCTAATTCCCCACGGTCAGCCTCCACCGGGAGTTGACCATGCAGGTAAACGAGAGCATCCCAGTGGTTCTTGGGCAGACATGCCAGTAGAACCGCAGACCAAGCGCACCGTTGCGTTCTTCAATGGCTGGAATCTTTTCCGGCATGCCAAAGACGCCTTCGGCCACTATCATGCCAATTACGACCCGGCGAAACTTGCCGCGGCTGTCTTCATGGTCAGAGGTTGGGTCGTTGCCAGCGTCCACTTCTATACCGGTGTTCCGGACGCTGAAAGGTCGCCGATGTGGCATGACTGGACGTGGCGTCTGACCGCCACGCGTCGCGCCGGGATCGTCGTGACCTCCCGGCGGCTGCGCTACCGATCGAGTGGGTGCGTCTTCGGGACGGCACGACGCACGATGTGCCTGTGCAGCGGGAGAAGGGGATTGATCTCCGGTTCGGTCTTGATGTCGTCCGGATAGCGGCAACGCTCAATGTGGCGGTGATCTTCAGTCAGGACCAGGATCTGGTCGAGGTGGCGCATGAAGTTCGGGACATCTCGCGGACCCGAGACTGCTGGCTGAAGGTTGTTTGCCGGTTTTTCTCATGGATCGCATGCAAGTTCCGAGCGCAGAATCGACCGACTGGTTCCGGATGGATCGCGAATTCTACGATGCCTGTCTCGATCCCCGGGATTATCGATCGCGTCGTTGAATAGGCGCACATGGCGTTCGTAGAACCTGTTGGCAGTGCCGTTGGAATAAACGGGTGCAAGTCTGGCATGGCGCTGACATGCGCTGGTAAACTCTTGATTTATTG
>JAPORR010000162.1 GCA_026710105.1 Alphaproteobacteria bacterium | reverse complement strand
CTGGAACCGGGAGAAAAAGGATGGCGAAAATTACCCTGACAGCGTCTCGCATGGAGGCGCTGAAGCCCCGCAAGGCAACCTACGACATCCGGGACACCAGACTGAGAGGCTTCGGTGTCCGGGTACTGCCTACCGGCAGGAAGCAGTTCTTCGTTCAATGCCAGTATCGTGGCGAGCGGGTCTGGAAGATCGTCGGTGATGCCATGACCATGGACATAAGCGAGGCGCGCGCTGCGGCCGCCGAAATGCTTGTTGCCATCCGGCGCGGCGAGGAAGCACCTGCGGCGCCCGACGAGACGCTGTTCGAGGCTGTCGCCGAAACGGCGTTCCGTCGTCACGAGCGGCTTTGGAAGCGGGGAACACTCATCGTCAACCGCTCCTATCTGCGCAACCAACTCCTGCCACATTTCGCCGGGCGACCGGTTGCCGACATCGACCGCCAGGAAATACGGCACTGGTTCACACGGCTGTGGGCTACACCCGTCGCGGCGGACAGGTCGATGCCGATCCTGTCCGTCATCATGAAGGAGGCGGAGCGGATGGGACTGCGCCCCGAGGGCTCCAATCCCTGCCGGGGCATCAAACGCTACCGCCGCAAGGGGCGCGAGCGGTTCCTCTCCGACGACGAACTCCGCCGCCTGTCCAAACAGCTTGCCGCGCATGAGGTTCGATGGCCCGGACAGGTCGCCGTCATCCGGCTGCTGCTGCTCACCGGCTGCCGCAAAAGTGAGATATTGACGCTGCAATGGTCCGACTACCGGGCGGGGAACCTGTTCCTGCGCGACAGCAAGACGGGGCCGAGAACTGTGTGGCTGTCCGGCCCGGCGCGCCGCGTTCTCGACGGCATCGGAAGAAATGGGCGTTGGGTCTTCCCGGTCTTGCGAGGCGACCGGGCCCGGAGCATTACCTGGCTGGAGCAGTTCTGGACACGGGTCCGTGCCGAGGCGGAGCTGGGGGATGTGCATCTCCATGACCTGCGCCACAGCGTGGCCAGCCTGGCTCTCAGGCGGGGCGAGACCGTGCTTGCCATCGGCAAGCTGCTCGGCCATCGCAGGCCGGAGACCACGCTGAAATATGTCCACTTCGCCGACGCCATGCTGCACGACGCCGCCGAGACGGTCGGTGCCGCGCTCGACGGGAGTTGAACGATGGCGGGCAGGCAAAGAATGAAGCTTACCGACGCCACCATCGCGCGGCTCCGCCCTCACGAGCACGAATATACGGTCTGGGACAGTCGGGCTCCCGGCCTCGGTGTCCGGGTGCGACCCACCGGGGGAAAGAGTTGGGTGCTGCTGCTTGATGCCGAAGGGCGCACGAAACGCGTCTCGCTCGGGCCGGTCTCCGGGAAATCCGTCGCCGATGTCCGTCGTGAGGCTCTCGGGCGGCAGGCTGACCCGCAGCCGGAGAAGACTACCGGGGTCCCCCTGTTCCGGGATTTCGTCGCCGGACCGTGGAAAGATGCTCATTTCGACCGCTACAAACCGTCGGGCCAACAGACTGCATCCGGGACGCTTCGGCGACAGCTGCTTCCCGCCTTCGGCGGGCAATCGCTGGATCGTATCACCCCGGCACAGGTCGAACGGTGGTTCGGCCGCTACAGTCGGACCGCGCCAGGTGGTGCCAATCGCGCTCTCGACATTCTCAACCAGATCACGAACTACGCGGTCGCCTGCGGCCATGTCGAGGCCAGCCCGGCCAGGCACATCAGGCGAAATCGCCGCCCGGCGCTGACGCGCTTCCTCTCCCGTGAGGAGATCGCGCGGCTGCACGGCGTGCTGAATGCGCTGACCCGAAAAGGCGACCGGCAGCAAGCCGACATGATCCGGCTTCTCTTGCTGACCGGATGCCGCAAGGGAGAGATCATCAGCCTGCGCTGGACGGAAGTCCGCGACGGTATGCTGGCCCTTGCCGATAGCAAGACCGGACCCCGGACCGTGCCGCTTGGCAGCCAGGCGCGCGCCATTCTTGACCGACAGCCGCGTGGCGAGAGCCCGTTCGTGTTTCCGTCGCCGCTCGATCCGGCCCGACCGCGTGGTCCCGAACTGTCGCTCTGGTATCGCGTGCGCCGCGAGGCCAGGATCGAGGACTGCCGCCTTCATGACCTCCGGCATACACATGCCAGCTATGCGGTCATGAACGGTGTGCCGGTGCCGGTCGTCTCCCGCCTGCTCGGCCACAGCAATGTGCGCATGACTCTGCGCTATGCGCATCTTGCCGACCGCGATATCGAAGCCGCAGCCGAGCGGGTCGGCACTGCGATGGCGGAGGTAATCGCGTCGGGCGTCGCGTCCTGAGGCTTCTCCCGGGTGTCGTCTTGGTCGTGCCGCACACATTGATCGCGCTCCCGACAGGATCGCAACGGGGTAGCCATACACGTCCCTCTGGCGATAGCAACCGGGATTCAGCGCCGCGCGCCGAAGGCAGCCGTGAGATCGTCGCGCTCCACGGTCCCGGCAACGCCTTCATGGTAGTCCCCATAGAAGCGGCCATGCAGAGTGCCGTCGTCTCCGCTTGTGCTGCGCAGATAGTTTCCTCCAACGGTGATGGTGTAGCCGAGAGTGCCGGTGTTCCACTGGCTGCCGAGTGCGCCCGGTTCCTCGCCGGCGGCCCACGATTGCATGTCCGTGAAGTCCGCCCGCCCGTCCATAGTGGCAAGCGCAACGGCAATCTGCGCACGACCGCGAACCGAAGCCAGTTCAGGTGTGAAGCCGATTAATTCACCGTTCCATCTCACCGTGCCCCGAAGCGACCGGTTGCTTGCTAACGTGGTCGGCGCGGATGTCGCTTCATCCCATCTCGGGTCGATGCCTTGGGTCCAGGGCACGCTGACCCCGTTACGGTGATCGACCCCGAACGACATGCCGCCGAGCGAACCCGTCAGACTGGTGGTTTCGGTCTCCCATATGCCGAGGCTCTCCAAAGACAGGTCTTCCGGTAGCGTCGCCACGCCAAGGCGGGTCGTGTAGAGGGCTTGCAGAGCCGCTATGTCGAGCGGACCAAGGCGCGTTCCATACGGACCCAAACTCCCGCGTAGGAAAGAGTCAGGATATGTTCTCGGGTCCACATGCCCGTTGAGGCCGAGTGCATGAAGCAGTTCATGCACCATCGTGGACAAGGTAACGCGCAGAGCGGGCGAAAGTTGTTGTGGACTGTCCTCAAGTCAGATACGAGCGGCGCGTTTTTGGCGGATGCCTTCGACGGAATGATCCTGATGCAACGCTTGTCCGGTTGGCAGCCATTCAGGCCGCGGTCGTGGAATCCAGTCATTATGGCGGGCGAAGTCGACAAATATCTGGCCGTCCGGCACCTCTTGAACTTGAGCAAGGGCGGGAGAGTCTTCACCGATGCGGATATGATTGTCATAGGGCAGCGCATGATTCACCAGCGCGACCGCGTGCAAAATCATGGCGCGCTGGTGATCGTCGGTTCCTTCGGCAATGCGCAGGAGAGGCGGCTTCGAGAACCGGAAAATGCCGGGATCCTGCCTCCCTTCAAGTGTTTCGCAGTTAGCTCCCCGGCACCAAGGCCCGCCGCTCGCAAAGACAGCGAGGTAGTCCCGAACTTCAGCACCCGTCGGGCCACGCGTTTGGGTGGCTAGGCGGACCGAAACGCCTTGTGGCCCAACCGGGCCTGATCCACCACCACCTCCACCGCCGCCGCAAGCGGAAAGGATCAGTCCGGCAGCCACTGCAAGGGTGGTGGCGTGGATTGTTTTCATGGGTAGGTCCTCCGTAGTCATGGAGCATTGCTGTCACGGGTCTCACGCACGATGGAGAGGCGCGGGCTGAAGTCCCAGAAGGTGAGAGCGCGCGGTTGACTACCGCCCCGGGCCTATCAATCTAACACACTTGAGTCCGTCTTTTCTTCTCCTTGAGATTTGCTTCTGTCCCAGTTCTGCATGGCCTGAATGGCGATGACGGCATGGGACAGGAACCTGACCCCTTCCCAGAGCTTCTGGGTCCCGGGCAAAGGTTGGCGCTTCGAGGGATGGAAGCCGGCCAGCCCGCCCGTCAGCACGACGAAGCT
>JAPORR010000216.1 GCA_026710105.1 Alphaproteobacteria bacterium | reverse complement strand
GTGCTGCTGTGCGGAAGTGACCACTGTCATTCGACATATGGAACAGGGTTTGAAACGTTATCCCCCAGGGATTGTTATCCCCAACCGCTTGGTCCTCTTGGTCACGGATCAACACAGGTGCGGCTTCATACAATCCGCGCGTCAGATCCAGATCAGCACGGGCACGGAACAGAGGTGCTGTCCGCGTATTCGGGTTCATCAACTTGAAGTCTTTGGCTTCAAGCTCGATCCGGCGTTCCTTCTCCCCGAGATCCTTGATGTTCCGCAGATAAGCCGCAAATCGGGTCGCACAGCCTCGGCGGCTGGGGCCGATGGCGAGAATGGAAAACCTGTACTGCCGGTGGACGCCGGGAAAGAGCCCTTCTCGGTTTTCAAAATCATAGAGCGCGCTTAACCGGCTCCGCGCGACCAAGTCGCCGAAGAAGGCACTGGTGGAATCGTCCGTTGCAATGCCGGTGGGCACGATGACGCCTGCGCGCCCAGCCGGAGGCGATCGGCCGTCGCCCGCATTGGAATTCGCGACTCTGCCATTCCTGGCGGGGTCTCCTTTTCGGAGCCCGCGCGCCAGACACGCGAAGTGTTCAGCGAACAGCGCGTATGTGTTGACGTCACCTGTGCCGGCCAGCGGAAAGCGCCCACTCTTGCGCACGAAGACGCTTGCGGCCTCGGATGTATGCTTGGCTGTTTCGAATTCTTCCGATAGGCGCGCCTTTGGTGTTCCAGCTTCGGCCTGCTTCAGCGCCTTGATCAACCTGTTGCGTTCGGCCTTGTTGGCGGCCGATGCTATCTCTGGGTCACGGGCGGCAAAAAACTCCCGTTCCTGCAGCTTGATGCGTTCCCACGGCGGATTGCCGATCACTACATCGAAGCCGCCGCGGGCCATGACAGCCGGAAACTCCAGCGGCCAGTGAAAGACGCGGTTTGTTTCCACCGCCTCTGTGCAGGCATCCGCCATGCCGGACCGGACATCGCCGCCGCGGATCGTGTCCCAGATCGCTTCGGTGGTAGGCACTGCATGGTCTTCGGTGCGACGGGGGTCTGGTTTCACGCCGGTTTTGGGCAAAAGGAAGGCCGCCACATACATGTCGCAGGCGGCTTTCAACGCCAGTCGTTTCGGGTCACGAAGAAGTCTGCCCCAAGCGCGGGATTTCGCCTCGATTTCCTGCAGCGTGTCCTCCGGCATCGCCAGCAGTTTCGCCGCGCCATCGGCAATCGAGGGCGCGCCAATCTCCCTGATGAGGCCGGAAGCGCCAGCGCCGTCGCGCTGCTGCTTGTTAATGGCCTTGTAGTCCTTGGCGATCTCCTTGTCGTCGCCCGTCAGCGGATCGAACGCCGCATCCGGCAAGCCGGCGCGCAGCATCTCGTAATCGAACACACCGATCAGGCTGTCGCCGCAACGGATCTGAGCGTCGAAGAAACCAAGCGGAAGGCCAGGGTCCACTGTTTCGATCCAGAGAGCCACCTTGGCGAGTTCCACAGCCATCGGGTTGCGATCCACCCCGTGGATGCAGCAGCGTGCCACATCACGGAGCGCGTGGCGGAAATCGGCCAGCGTGGGCGTATCGTCGGCGCGGATGCGTGCGAGCCGAGTGGCGATGCGCCGGGCGGCCGCCAGCAGAAAGTGACCCGAACCGCAAGCAGGGTCGATCACAGTGAGTTTTAGCAGGGCACTGGCGGGGTCTTCCGTCTCGGCCTCGGCCCGGTCCAGTACAGGATCGAGAGTCGTGTCGAGGAGGGTCTGGACGAGACTGTCCGGCGTGTAATAGGAGCCGGTCGTCTTTCGCTGATTGCCCTTCTGCTCCGATGTGTGGGAAGCGAACGCGAGCTCGCGCCCGTCATCGGCCAGTTGCGGCTGAAGTTCCAGCAGGGCCTCGTAAACCGAGCCGAGTTCCTCCGTTTCCATCGCCCGCCAGTTGACCGGCACGAGACCGTCTTTATCGACAAGCCAAGACAGGTGATAGACAGCCTTCATGAAGGCGTCGTTGGGCAGGCGGGCCGAGGCGAGACGGGACAATTGCCCTGCCTCGAACAACCCGCCGAGAGCCGGTAGCGCAAGCGCATCTTCGCCGTCCGCCAGCGCTCGGAAGACGATCTTCATGCCCTCATAACGGTCATGGTGGTGGCCCCAGGACGCGCGGCGCCTGCACCGCGCCCTGAGCGCAGCGAGGCTGTATCCATCCGAATAGAGTTGCCGCGCCTCCTGCCTGGCCTTTGTGGGATGGAGAAGGTCCCGATCCTCGGCGACCATCAGAAAGATCAGCCGGTAAAGGAGGCGTAGGAGTTCGTTGAACCAGTCCGTCAGCGGCAGGTCGCCGGACCGAAGCTGAGCCACAAGACCGGGGTTTGCCCTCAGAAAACCGGTTCCGAGCACACGCAAGGCGATCTCGACCTGACCTGCCAACCGGTCGCGGACCGCCTCACCCTCACGCGCACCGGTGTCGCGCCATCGTTCGAGGGCGCAGTCGGCTGCAGCAGCACCCTCCGCCCCGAAACGTGAGCGATGGACGATCAGCCAGAGCGCTGCGAATGACGCAGCATCCTCAGTGTCGAAAATTTGGGCGAGGTCCGCTTCGATATGGGCGGGCCGCGTGAGGGAGGCATTGTCGCGCATCAAGCGCAGCGTCGCGCCGTTGGTCGCGAGGCCCCAGAGCGCTTCGTCATGCTCATTCAGATAGTCCTGCAAAGCGAGCGCAGGGGAACGCACGCGGTCAGTTGACAGCGTCAGGCGGCGCCGGTCGAGCGATTCAGAGCGTGGAACGACGACAACGGGCGCTATGCCACCCGCAATCCAGGTAACGGTGCCGGATGTAACGACGGCCAGATCGTCAAAACCGAGGACCTCTGCCAGAAAACCGCGCATGAAGCAGCGCGTTGTCTCCATCGACGGCGCCTCAATTCTGGCGAAGGCGTCGAAATGCGCCTGACCGACGCGGAACGCGAGCGCAATTTCCTGCCTGACAGTCAGGCCCTTTCGCACCCCGTAATCGCGCTCGTCCTGCGCCTCGGCTTCGCGGCGGTCGATCTTCGCAACCATGGCTGGGGCGATTAGATTCCCTTCCAGGGACAGAGACGGCCAAGCGGCCATATTGGTAATCTGGCGACGCGCCACGGGTCAGGCCTCGCCGCTCGGCAGCAGAACGAACAGGCCGATTATGTCGGGGGGTTGCACGCCCTGGACGCTGGCCCGCGCCGCCCCGCCTGCAGCAGTCCGCAACTTGGCATGGTCTGTAGCTAGTTCCTCGGCGCGCTCCCGGGCGAACCGGGCGAGCGGCCCGTTGATAAGTCCGGGAAGGCAATTACGGGCCTGATCGACAAATCGATTCCGGGCTCCTGGCGCCAGGTCTGCGTTGGCGGGAATATCCAGCAACCGGCGCACGACTTCGCCCGACGCAACAATGGTGTCATCATGCAGGGCGACAAGCGCGGCTTCTTCGGCAAGCAGCATGCGCTCTTTCCGGGCGTGGATCGTCAGCTTGAATCGAATGCGCAGCAGCGCAACCCGGGTCACCTGCTCCACAGCCGGTGTCGGCCATGCTCCAACCCGGCCGATCCCCAGACCGGAGAGGCTTTCAGGATCGAGGGACGCCTCCACCAGCGCCTCGGCCACAGTGGCGGTCAGGGGGTGCGCGCGTGTGAGAAGCAGGGTTCCAGAGGGCGCTGGCTCGGATGGCGCAATGCGCACGGAGCCTGACAATTCCTGTTGTTGAAGCCGCTCGCGAAGACCCGTTTCCAGCGCATGAACATGGGCTACCAGAACCGACTTGCGGCGTTCGAGGGGCACGCCAAAGCTCGACATGGCACGCTCGATGAAGGACCGCGCGGCATCGGGCGAGCCGAGCAGTTCGCCGGCTTTCTTCCATTCCGGGGCCACTTCCTGAGGCCTCATCGCATTCTGGGCGAAGCGCGTGCGTGAGCGGCGCTCCTTCTCCGACACATCACGCCAGCGGATATCCATCGCCTGGATGCCGTCATGCAAGCGCAGGTCCAAAGCCAATTGTCGGGTATCGCCGCGACGCAGCATCATCGCGGCCATCAGGGCATCGGTCACCGGCCCGCGTTCGTCGGGCAACGGGACGGTAACGCCGGTAGCCTTCCGGATGTCCACAGCCTTGCGGAGAATCACGTCGAGGACGGCGCCATCGATGGCGCTGTCCGGCGAGAACATCATGATCGACCGCACGAGTTCGGCCGGCTGTCCGAAGCGGTCCACACGGCCTTCCCGCTGTTGGTGCCGGGTCGGGTTCCAGCAGAGATCGTAGTGGACCACCGTATCGAAAAGCTGCTGAAGGTTGATTCCCTCGGAAAGACAGTCCGTGGCGACCAGGACGCGCTGGACCTCCTTCCCGTCATCCGCCGGCGCCATGTCGGCGACACGATCCCGGCGCTCCGAGGGTGTGAGTAAACCGGTTACGGCCTCGATGCGCAGTTTCGGGAACCGCTTTCGCAAGCCGTCCCGCACGTGCCCAGCCGTTGCAATGAACCGGCAGAATACGACGGGGTTTGCGCCGTGCTCGAGAAGGGGCTTCAGGGCGGCGACGAGTGCTTCGAGCTTCGGGTCTTCCTGTCCCTCGAGCTGTTCGGCTTGCCGGACCAGTCTCCACAGATCCAGGTCGTCGTCGAAGGCGGCGCTGGGCTCCATGTCCACGGCGTCCTCTTCGTCACCATCCTCGTCGTAGAGCTGCGCCGCCAGACGCTCGTCTTCATTCCCCACCCGGTTGCGCAGCGCGTTCAAGGCGGCTGCGAGGGACGATCCGACACAGCGCATCAGCGCCAGCGTTCCCCAGAAGGCCAGGCGGCGCTGCTGTCCTCCTGTGCCGGCCCTCGAAACGACGCCAAGGCAGTAGTCGAGCACGGCCTCCTGGAACTCCAGATGAGGCCCGGAGAGGCGATAGGGTGTTTCCGCCGTTTCGTGCCTGGGGAAGGCCTGCGTCTCTCCCCATTCGCCCGAGGTAAGATCGATACGGCGTCTTTGCACGAAGTGGCGCGCCAGACGCTCCCGGTAGCGATCATCGTCGAAACTCAGTGTCGCAAACTCCGGATCGATCAAGGATAGGAGGCGCGAAAATGCCTCCTCATCGCCCGAATGCGGCGTAGCGGTCAGCATGATGAGGCGTCGCTCGGAGCTGGCGGCCAGGCCCTGTAGAAGGGCGAACCGCTGCTGCCGGCCTTTGTGCGTGCCGACACAGGCATGCGCTTCGTCGACGATCACGAAATCAGGGCAGGCGCGGGCGAAACTGTCCCGCCGCTTTTCCGCCTTGATGTAATCGAGACTGACAACTGTGAAGGGATAGGCGTCGAACAGGGGTTGCGCGAACGGCAGTTTGCGTTCCAGTCGGGCGGCTGAGCCCGCGGTGACCGCCACCGCATCTATGCCGAAGCGGGACTTCAGTTCGATTGTCCACTGCTCGACGAGATGGGGCGGACACAGGACGGAGAATGCGTCGACCTCCCCCCGATCGATGAACTCGCGGAGGATGAGACCGGTTTCGATTGTCTTGCCGATACCCACATCGTCGGCGATCAGCAGCCGCGGGGCCTGCAGCCGCAATGCCATGAGGAGCGGCACGAGTTGATAGGTTCGGGGTTCGAATGCGAGCCGGGCCGCCGACCGGAACGGCCCTGCACCGCGCTGCAGCGTCAATCGAAGCGCGTCGGCCAGCAAGGCGGCTTTCGGCTGGACGGTCGGAGCCGGTTCGTCGGGCAGGTCGAAACGTGCCGGTTCAACAGGTTCGATTTCGAGGCGCGGATCGAGAAGGACGATATCATTCTCGTTGCCGGACAACGGACGAAGGGAAAGGAGACCGTCACGCGGAGCGGGCAACGAGACCCATTCCCGGCCGCGGGCCCGGATGAGATCGCCGGGAGCAAAAGACAGGGTCATCCGTCGTCACTCGGACAATGCATCGATCAATTCGGACGGCAAGCCGTCGGACGAGTCGGCAGGCAGCTCGAAGAGGCTCCAGCCCTTGTCGTGTGCAGTCGTTTCCGCTTCCTCCGGAATGGCGCCTGATTTCGCGGCGACATAATGGCTGCGCCAGACGAAAGGGAAGGAGACATCGGCAAATGTCAGAGGCTTTGCATCCGGCGCGGGAGCGCCGTGCCGGATGAAGATATCCGGCCAGCTTCTTCCGGCGTTCGCTCCCGTCGGCCGGTCCGTCAGCACGACCTGTCCTCTCGCGAGATCGATCAGCAGTTGCTGGACCTCCGGACTGGTCCGGTCGATCATCTCGTGATCCGGCTGGTTGAAATAGGACAGAAGGCAACGGTAGCAACCGCGAACGCAGGCTTCCTCCTCGCGTTCCACGAGCAGGCCGGGGTCACCTGCCTCGACCGCTGTTTCCACGCTGTCTATGTTGAAATGCATAAGTTCGAGCGCCTTCACGGCGACTCGGTTCAGGGCTTCGGGATCCTCGATCAAGCGGCTCAACACGCCTGCGCCACCTTCGGTCGCTTCATAGGCGAGGATGGCCCGCCGATTGTCCCTCGCGGGCAAGGGTTCGCCCAGCACCTCGCCCTCTTCCAGCTGGAACGCCAGGGCGATGCCTCGCAGAATGGCGTGCTGAACCGTGGTGATCGTTACCGGATCGAAGCGCTCGGGCTCCTGGAAGCGAAGCAGGAGCGCATTCTTGCGGTCCTGGACGATGGGCACGATCCTTACCGGCCGTTCGACATCGGGCGGAAGTTCCGTATCGAGGTCTTCATCCTCCGTCTTGGCCCAATATCCGGTCCGGGGATCGATCATGAACCCGAGCACGGTCGCGTCGTGCCGGCGCTTCAACCCCTTGTTGATCCGCCTGATTTCGGCGCTGTTGGCATATTGCAGCGACAACAGGGCCGAGTTTCCGCTTCGAAACTCTGCCTGGGTGAAGTCGGCCCGGCCGTGCTTTTTCGGCCAAGCAAACACGGTCTGAAGCTCGAAACCCTGCCGAACACGTTCCTCGTCGTTGGCGGTGATCCGCTCGGTTGGCACCGCCTCAACATTGTCGATCCGCAGTGTGCGCTTGACGGACAAGGCGCCTGCCATCGGGGCGTTACAGGCATGGCAACGCTCGACCTCGCTATCGTGGGCCGCCCCGCAGGCCGGGCAAATCGAAATGTCCCGGGTTGCGAGGTCCCGGCCGTCATCCTTTCGGATTTCGGGAGGCAGTTTGGCCTTATTGACGCGAAATGCGCGCCCCTCGTGATAGATCAGGCTGCGGGGGCCAAATTCGGAGATGGCCAGAAACCGGGGCCGCTGCAGGAAGGAGCCGGACTTTCCTTCTCCCGGTATGAAGGCATAGAGCGGCAGGCGAGGGAAATTGTAGCCGGGCAGAAACCCTTCGGTCGCCAGATATCGGTAGGAGTAGAAATCCGAACCGTTGGCCGTCCGCCCTTGTTCGAGAATGGCAATCTGGTCGGTGGCCTGCATCTGTGCGGCCTTGATCTTGCGACGGTCACTGCCGGACAGGCCTGGAATCTGGGACTGTCCGTTGGCTTCAATCAGCTGCCTGCGTGCGGAACGGTAAAGCTCGCGCCAACGGCCGAAAGCCGCATCGAATTCGTTTGGCGCCCGTGTCGCGACGTCGCTGACATAGTCATCGGGATCGTCCATCCAGAGGGGCTTCCGTTCGTCAAGCGACGAAAGAATTCGCCCGAGGACCCGACGCATCGGCGTGCGAGCCTTGTCGATGAGGCCGGGGTCCTGAACGACCGTCTGGATTTCCTGCTTGAGCGGAAGGCAGGGGTCCTTCAGATCGAGACTCTCCGGAATGTCCGGGGAAAGAGCCAATCCGGCTTCCGCAAGCCAGATTGCCTGAAGATGCGATGTCACTAGGTTCTCGTTCGCGATGTCGAGGGCTGGCGGCCGGACCGCGCCGGCCACCATGTCGATCCGGCGCTTGAAAAAATATTGGTCGTGCGGCGACTGGGCGGCGCAGTAGGTGAGGATTGCCGCCGCCTGTCCAGATCTTCCGGCGCGTCCAGCCCGCTGGGCGTAGTTTGCCGGAGTAGGCGGCACGTTACGCAGATAGACGACATTCAATGCCGAGATATCGACGCCCAACTCCATCGTCGGCGTGCAGAACAGAGCCGGGAGGAACTGGTCCGATTCTCCGCTCTCCTTTATCTCCGCCGCGCATTCGGCAAGTTGTTCACGGTCTTCGTCCTCGAAGCGGAAGCGCCATTCCCGCCATTCCCTTTGCTTGTGGTTCACCTGCGCCGTGTGTTCGCGGCCTTCCATGCCGAATAGCGAGCTCCGCCCGGTATTGAGTTCATCGGCTATACGTGTGTAGAGGTCGTGGAAAAAGGGATTCCCGCGGGCAGCGCCGTCGAGAACCGCCTCCCCCGGGACGAGTCGAACGGCGGAAGGCGCAAGGCGCCATCCCTGCTGGTCGGCGTCGCCGGGCACCCCAATCAATAGGCCTTCGCAGGTCAGAATATCGAGAAGGCCGGTTAGGAAGCGCAGATAATCTTCGCCGCCGAGTTTCGTGCCGATGACGCTTTCGCGGTTTAGCAGCCGGGCTATTCGGGAACGCGGACCGGCGCGAAGAATCATTCGCTCTTCTTTCAGCCCGGTGGCCTTCTTTCCCGGTGCCCTGAGAAACAAAGTGGTTCGTTCGCGTATTGATTCCTTGTCATCTATCGCCCAGGGAGCACGCAGAAAAGACCGCGACCCTTGAGCAACGGTGTCCAGGACGGACAGTTCCAGCGCCTCGGTGCCGACCGCCAGGCCTTCCCGCATGGCTTCGAGTAGAATTCCGACCACCTTCTTGCGGTCGCTGTGGTCCTTGGAACCGAGTTCCGGGAGAATCGCACCAAACCTTCCGGCATCTTCGGTGATTTCGTCAAGGCCTAGGAAGTCGACATCGACAAGCTTGAGCGCAGACAGGTTCGGATTGGTAAAGCGCCAGCCCCGCCGCAGATCGGCCCAGACCCTGTGCGCCAGAACCTTGGCTAGGCTACGTTCAGCATCGCTGCGACCCACAGCGCCAATATCGGGGTTCAACATCCAATGCCGCCGAGTAGCCTCATTGGCAGCCGTAAATCCCAGAGCCCTTTGAACGCGGAGTCCTATTTCGTCATCGCGGACCCCGTCGATCCCGGCATCGAGAACGGCGCGCAGCGTTGCGCCGCGCAGAATGCTGACAAACAGAAAATCGTTGAAATGCCCAGCCTGGAGCGCGGCATCCTGGCGATTGTCGGTGAAACCGAGCAGCTTGCGCTTATCATCGGGAACGGCACTCTCGGGCCGGTTGAGCCATCGAATGGCACTCGAGACGAGAAGCGTCGTCGCCGAACTCCGTCCCTCGACGGTGAGCCCGGTAAGTTTGCTACGCTCACGCATGCGGCTTTGCGGCTCGTCGAGGCAGCGGGTGCAGAAACCGAACTTGCCGGGGATAAACCAGAACGGCTCGCCATTCATGCTTTGGTGTCCGTCGCCGGCAATCGTTACCGGTGTGGGTGCCCGTTTCTTCCGGTTTGCCCGGAGCCTCAGCAAACCCCGGTGCTCTTCTGTCCAGTCTTCGGGAAAATTCTCCAGCTCACCGTCGAAGCGGTAGTCCGGGTCGTCGCGACCGACCGGAGATAGGTATCCGGCGACCTCGACATCGTCTTCGCTTTCGATCGGCGTATCGTCGATGTCGCGAGGCAGGAAGACGGCTCCATCCTTCTGCTGAACCCTGGTCACGACATAGTGCTCCTGACCGCATTCGCGACAGAAGCGAACGGGATACAGGCGGGTTCCGGGGTCGTTGGGGTCCTCCAGCTGCCCCTCCAGCAGAACGGTTCTCGGCTTTGCGCGGAGGGTGGCGAACACCTCGCCTGCGCCCGCGATGAACCGATGAAGTTTGAAGGCCAGGAAGGCGCGGTTTCCCTCGCCGCCCCGGTGCGTTTCGGGGAGGCTGACGCAGGTGAGGAAGGTCTCCAGCACAGAGCCGCAGAGAGCCAGCCCAGCTCCGCTGGCCTGAGAAAGCCGTTCGGCGGCCTCACCGAAGGGAATCGGGCGGCGGCGCTTAAGGACAAGCCCGTCCTCCAAGCCGAGTGCCAGTTCGGCCCAGACTGCGAGCGGGTGTGTTTTGAGGTCGGCGTCGGTCAGGCTTTCGGGAAGCTCGTTTTCGACCGCTTCTAAGAGCCTGGGTTGGATCTCCTCAAGACCGAGGCGATCGTCCGTAGCGCGCCGCAGGGATTCGTCGATGACCGACTCGGAACCGATCTGAACCCCGAAGAGACGGGACGCTACCTCCGCGACCTCTTTCGCTCTGGTTTCATCGTCGCCCTCGCTTGCCATCGTTGCCGAAGTTCCAATGCAAAGCGGCGCCTTGTCTGGCGTGCAGCGGTCCCTTAACCGCCGGACGAGAATCGCGACATCGGCTCCCTGGCGGCCGCGATAGGTGTGCAACTCGTCGAGGACGATGAACCGGAGACCGCCGGCATTGGCGATAATCCTGGAGTCGATGCTGTCCTGCCGGGTCAAGAGCAGTTCGGCCATCATGAAGTTGGTAAGGAGAATGTCCGGCGGATTGTCCGCAATTCGCTCGCGCGCGTCCCTGCTTTCCTGACCTGTGTAGCGCCGCACAACCGGTTTCAGATGATCGGGCAATCCCGACTGGCTTATGAACCGTTCGATTTCGTTTATCTGGCTGTTGGCCAGCGCGTTCATGGGGTACACGATGATTGCGCGCGTTCGGGGCGTATCGCTTGCTTTCCGGGCGCGGATGACGGCATCGACGATCGGAACGAAGAAGCAGAGTGACTTTCCCGATCCGGTCCCTGTGGTCACGACGAAGCTGTTTCCGGCGCACGCCTTGGCGATCGCCTGCGCCTGATGCCGGTGAAAGGTGACTGGTGTCGAATCGAAGCGGAAAATCCGGGCAGTTTCTGGATACAGGTCGCCGGACTGCGCGAGATCGTCAACTGTCGGACCGGTTTCGTAGTGGGGGTTCAAGGACAGAAGCGCGTCCGGCCAGAAGCGGCCTTGTTCATATTGCCGGTCGATCTCGTCTCGAAGGTCGGCGGCCCTGATGGTGCTGAAGGACCGAGAGAATTCGGCGTAGTTCCCGACGATCTGACGGTCGAAATCAAAGGCCTTCATTGCATCTTCCGGTTAGGCAGAGGGGTGGGATGGCGAATTTTCATAGTTTGACTGCCCAACTGTAGCGCGGCGTACTGTCCGTGACGAAGATGCTGGTGGACAAACGAGGTCAAGTCGCGTGCAGGAGGCACTGCCGTCATTGCCCGAGATGCGCCCCAGGCGCTTCGACCCATGGAAATAATGGTTGCCTGCATGGCAGCGAGTTCGATGGCAATTCCGCCCTTTCCGACGAGTAGCCGATCGGGCCGAAAAGCGTATTTTGCCTCCAGTGCCTACACACTTCCTCATGCTGTCGGCAAGAAATCCCACTCCGGATGTCACAACGCCTCTTCGCTCCCCGTCGCAGCGGGCTCGCGCAAGATAGTTGCTTTCCCGTAAGTCTGGTTGGTTCGGTTGCCGTTTTCCCCATAAAATGCTGACCGTGCTCCGATTTTCGAACAGAAACTCCGGACCAGCCTCTGCAGCCGAGAACAGGGCCCTAGCTCTCCCATATAGTCGGAAAAGGTCTGAACACGGGGAGTTTGGCATGGTACGGCAGCATCATGCCACAGTCGCAGATCAGCCGCAGGTTGGGCGGTGCGAGGGAACGTGCGCGGATTGCCGCGATCCTGTCGCAGGAGCAGTTTGAGAGCCGGAGTGCTCTCGGGCGCCGGATCTGTCGTGAGTTTTCGTTTTTCGATACGACCGGGCGTCCTCAGCTTGCCGGCTGCATGAAGGCGCTGTCTGCGCTTGCCGAGCGGGGGGCGGACATCGTCTTGCCTGCTGCGCAGGCGCTGGCGGTGGACAACAGCCCGCGTCTTCTGGCACTGGGCGTCCCCGAGCCGGAAGAGGTGCCGGCGCATCCGGCGTCGATCCGTGGTCTGGTGCTGACTGTTGTCGCCGCTGCGGTGTGCGGCGCGGGACCGCTGGATGACGTGGAGCGATGAGCAGCGGCGGGATCATCTGAACCGGGTGATCTGCCTGAGCCGTTTCCTGATCAGGCCATCGGTGTCCTGCACACCTATGCATGCGCCTACGAACTGGAAATGCCGGAGCGTCTCGGCGACGCGGTGCGCTGCGTCGCGCATCTCGGCGAATACCAGGACCGCCGGCACGACCCAGAACCCGGACACCAGACAATGTGGCACGGACTGACACGGCTGGGCAGCGCAGCGCTCGGCCATCAACTGGCGTAGGAAGCCGGGCGCAAGATCTGGTTCGAAGCCGATCGGCTGCCAGCCTTGCTTCTGGTGTCGAACAGGAGGCGCCTGGTTCCGGGCTGGCTGTGTCTATGCGGGGCGCTGCTATCGGGCGCCAGCATCCGCCAGGCGTTTGTCGAGATAGGCTTCCACGGCCGTGTTGAGCTGTTCGAGATGCCGCGTGAACAGGTGGCTGGCGCCAGGAATCACCTTGTGGTCGATGACGATGCCGCGCTGGGTACGCAGCTTCTCGACCAATTGATCGACCGACTCGGTCGTCACGATCTCGTCGCGCGTCCCGTTGACGATTAGGCCGGAGGAGGGGCAAGGCGCTAAGAAGGAGAAGTCATACATATTGGCTGGTGGGGCGACAGAGATGAATCCAGAAATCTCCGGGCGGCGCATCAGCAATTGCATACCGATCCAGGCACCGAAGGAAAAGCCGGCAATCCAGACCTTGACGGGATCCTTCCTGAGGCTTTGCATGTGGTCGAGAATGGCTGCCGCATCAGCGAGCTCGCCCTCGCCGCGTCCGTATTCGCCCTGCGAGCGCCCGACGCCGCGGAAGTTGAAACGCATGACCGAGAAACCGCGCCGGACGAAGCAATGGAACAGGCTATAGACCACTTTATTGTGCATTGTGCCGCCATGCTGCGGATGCGGGTGCAGCATCAATGCGATCGGAGCCGTCTGATCTTCGACATGGTTGTAGCGCGCTTCGAGCCGGCCCTCAGGGCCACTCACGATAACGTCGGGCATGGGCGTCTAATCCCGTTCCTTGGGTCTGGGGCGGCAGACTTGCCGCCAAGAGGACGCATTATGCAGGCAAGCAGAGGCTAACTGGGTTTCTGGTTCGGGGTCGTCAATAGGCCGCATCATGGCAAAACGCCGCATTTATATGGACTGGAACGCCACCGCGCCACTGGCGCCGGCAGCACGCGAGACGATGGCCGAGGCGATGGCGGTGCTCGGCAATCCGTCCTCCATCCATGGCGAGGGACGGGCGGCCCGGCGCCTTGTCGAAGCAGCGCGGGCAAAGATTGCGGCCTTCGTCGGCGCGGCACCGGACCAAGTCATTTTCACCTCCGGCGGCACGGAAGCTAACGCGCTTGCGCTTGCCGAACGCGACTGGCTGGCAGGGACAAGTGAGCACGCCTCCGCGCTCGACCATGCGGCCGGCCCGCGCCTTGCCGTGGACGGTGGCGGGCGCATCTGCCCGACATCGATCCCGGCGGGGGCGGCCGTCGCACTGATGGCGGCCAACAACGAAACCGGGGCAATCCATCCTCTTGCGGATATCGGGCAGCGGGTGCGGGAGACAGGCGGGCTCTGGCATTGCGATGCCGTACAGGCCGCTGGGCGGCTTGACCTCGCCACCATCGACGCTGATTCCTTAGCGCTCTCGGCGCATAAGCTCGGTGGACCAATGGGAGTAGGTGCGTTGGTGCTGCGAACGGAACGCGTGCTCCACGGGTCGATCCGCGGTGCGCAGGAGCGCCGGCGGCGCGGTGGCACGGAGAATGTCGTCGGCATCGCTGGTTTCGGCGCCGTGGCGCGGCCGCTGCCCGATATGGCGGCGTTGCGCGACTATCTGGAAGCCCAGCTCGAGGGTGCGGTCTTTTACAGCCGCAACGGGCCTCGGCTTAGCAACACGAGCTGTATCGGCATGCCCGGTGTTCCGAGCGAGACCCAGGTCATGATCTTCGATCTTGAGGGGTTCGCAGTAAGCGCAGGTGCGGCCTGCTCTTCCGGCAAGGTGGAGGCATCACATGTGCTGCGAGCGATGGGCGTGGGCGAAATAGCTGCCGGCGAAGCCATCCGCGTCAGTCTTGGTCCAGGTCTGACGGACAATGATATCGACGCCTTCGCAGAGGCCTGGAACCGCCTTGCGGCCCGGTTTCGAAGCAGGTAGAAGGCGCGGCTCACAGGGTAGGTGCAATGCCGAAGATCACTTTTGTCAACCCAGACGGGAGCGAACGGACAGTCGAACCGTCGGCGGGTATGACGATTCTGGAAATCTCGCGCAAATACGACATCGACATCGAAGGCGCCTGCGAAGGCTCGCTCGCCTGCTCGACTTGCCATGTCATCGTCGATGAGAATTGGTACGGACGGCTGGAGGAGCCCGATGAGGACGAAGAGGACATGCTCGACCTCGCCTTCGGCCTGACGCCAACTTCCCGCCTCGGATGCCAGATCGCAGTGACGGACGAGCTGGACGGCATCCGCGTCACCCTGCCCGAAGAGACGCGGTCGCTGCTCTGATGGGCCTGTTCGACCGTCTGAAAGACGCCGTATCGGCGGACTGGCGGGCCTATATCGATCACCCTTTCGTCCGCGCCATCGGTGACGGTAGCCTGCCGGAGGCCTGCTTCCGGCGTTATCTTGAGCAGGATTACCTTTTCCTGGTGCATTTTGCGCGCGCCTATGCGCTGGCTGCGTTCAAGGGCGAGACGCTTGCTGATATCCGCCATGGCGCAGAAACCGCACTTGCCATCGCTGATACCGAAATGCGCCTGCATGTCTCTTTCTGCGAAAGCTGGGGGCTAGAGGAGCAAGCCATGGCCACCCTGCCCGAAGCGCCGGCGACCATGGCCTATACCCGCTATGTACTGGAGCGTGGTCTGGCAGGCGATCTGCTCGACCTGCATGTGGCGCTTGCGCCCTGCATCGTCGGCTATGCCGAGATCGGCCGCGCGCTTGATGGCGCCACTGAGGGTAACCCCTATGGGGCCTGGATCGAGATGTATGCAGGCCGGGAATACCAGGAGACGGCGGCAGGGGCGGTCGCGCAGCTCGACGAGCTGTTCGCCCGGCGCGGCGGGTCGGCGCGGCTGCCGGCGCTGGAGCGCATTTTCCGCGACGCGACGCGGCTGGAGATCGACTTCTGGCGGATGGGTCTCTCGCTGAACGGCTGACACCAGTGGGCGCGGTTTAGAACCCATGGGCCCATTTTCGGGTTCCGATTGAGGTTATGCGCTCGGGCTGTGAGACGAGATTGTTCCAGGCAGCAGTGAACGAGGATGTGGTCGTACCTTTTTTGAACGCCACGGTTTCGTCCTGGGCATAGTGACGTGGACGAGTGGAAAGCTTCGCGTAGCCCATGCGGCTTAGCTCACACCCGACCGTCGTCTCCGCCAATGCGATACCGAACTGCTCCTTGAGCCATGCCGCCAGATCGCAGCGCCGCCAGCGCACCACGCCGTGGACCGCCGGCGCTCTCCGCAAACGCCGCCAGCGCCGCGCGCTGTGGGTCAGATTAACCCGGCTGCACGTGCTTCCGGAAGATAGGTGCGGCTGACGGGGACTTTGTGGCCGCCGGTGAGTTGCAGGGTCGGGCGACCCCTGGCACGCTCCGCGCCGGTAACATGGGCACGCGTGACCCAGTAGGAACGGTGGACACGCATGCCATCGGCGCCTTCCAGCTCGGCAATCGCGTCTGCAAAGCGCATCAGCACGAGGTCGGACCCCGCCGTGGTGAAGGCCTCGACATAGTGGTCGGCCATCTTGAGATAGATAAGGTCACGACCAATCTCATGTGGCAGGCGATCGAGGAACCGAGGCGGCGCGGGGGGCGTTTCCTGTGCTTCTTGCACTTCCTGGACTTGCTGTGTAGGCCTGCTGTGAACCGCAAGGGCCACCACACTGATGACCAAGCCTATAGCCGTGACCCCAATATAGATCTCTGGAAGACTGTCCATACCGATATTGCCTGGTCGGAACAGCGTTTCGACGGCGAAGACAATGAGCGTTCCCGGAACAGCCGCCAATGTCATGGCTGAGGCCAGTGCGAGCGCGCGGCGGCGGCGCTGCCAGTCTTGCGCCAGGTGAAGCGCCAGTAGCACCGAGCCCATCCAAATGCCCCAATTGCCACCCATCGCTACCGCCCAGTAGCCGATACGGCCCGAAGCACTCATCGAATCATAGGTGCCGAAAGGGCCGATGAAGGCGAACAACGCAACGATGCCCGCCAGCGCGCCGACATGACCGGCGGCCTGCAGGCGCCATCCGCGAAGCGTGAACGGCATTTTCTGCAAAGCACGAACTATCTGCTGCATTCCCCGCATCGAAAGATGACCCTGATGGCGGCGCTGTCAACATTCCCGGCGTGGCGCACCCGCCCCCCGACATTAGCAAACCGGAGAACTGCAAAATGACAACATCCCCCGCCTCCAGGCTCGCCGCTCTCGCAGTGCTCGCCGCCCTTACGCTGCTGATCCCAACCACTGTTTCCGCCGCCGACCTGGTTGTCCGTATCGAGGGCGTGCGATCGGGCGCGGGTGACATTCGCGTCGCCGTTCACCAACGGACCGCTGGGGTGGACTTCCCCGATGTTGCCGGGATTGTAGAGGCAGCTATACGCCCCGCTGCCGGGGCCGGCGTCTTCATCATCGCAGGCCTAGTACCCGGCGATTACGCCATCGCCGCTTTCCATGACGAAGACCGGGACGGCGACCTCAACACCAACCTGCTCGGCATGCCGACTGAAGGCTACGGCTTCTCCAATGAGGCGCGCGAGCTCTTCGGACCACCCGGCTTCGATGCCGCCGCTTTCGTCATTGAGGCAGACGAAAGACGCCCCGTCGTCACGGTCAAGATCGACTATCCGGGATCCTGAAGCATGGTATCGTACCTCTCTCGCAGGGACGCACTGCGCGCCGCCGCCAGCCTGCCTCTCATGCTCGCGGCGCGCACAGCGGGCGCGGCCGGCGAAGACCCAGCACTTGCCTTCGCCACGGCGCGTGCCGAGCGCCTTGCCGCGCCGCTACAGACCCTTCGCGGCCGGGTGCCGCCCGGGCTCGCTGGCACGCTCTGGCGCAACGGCCCCGCGGAGCATGACCGCTTCGGCCATCGATACGGCCACTGGTTCGACGGCGACGGCATGATACAGGCTTTCCGCTTCGACGGATCGGGCGTCACCCACCGGGCGCGTATTCTTGACACGCCCAAGCGCCGCCGTGAGACCGAAGCTGGCCGACGCCTGTTACCCGCCTTTGGCTCCATGCCGCCCGATCCGACCAGCTTTCGCGGGCCCGACGACATGAATCCTGCCAATACTTCGATGATCGTCCATGCTGGGCGCCATATGGCGCTCTGGGAAGGCGGGTCGGCATTGGCTTTCGATCCAGCGACACTGAATGCGGGTAGTTTTGTGATGTGGAGTAAGGACATCGCTGGCGCTCCCTTTTCCGCTCATCCCAAAGTCGAGGCCGACGGCACGATGTGGAATATCGGCTATCTGCCGATGCCCCGACCGGCGCTTGTCTTCTACCGGGTTGATCCGCAAGGCCGACTCGCAAAGGTCGCCCTGCTGGCGATGGCGCCGCTCGGTCTCACACACGATTTCGTGGTGACGGCGCGGCGGCTGATCATGCTACTCACGCCTTTCGTGCTGGATACAGACAGGTTTGCCTCCGGCAATATGCCGTTTCTTGATGCCCATGTCTGGCGCCCAGAACTGGGGGTGCGCGTGTTAGTGGTTGACAAGGACAGCCTGGAGGTTGAGCGCCACCATAATCTGCCGCCAGGCTTCCACTTCCACCACGGCAATGGTTGGGAAGAACCCGATGGCACGATCCGGCTCGATCTTTGTCAGGCGCCGGACCCGTCCTTTGTCATCCGCGAGTTCCGCAATGTCATGCAGGGCGATATCCGCTTCCGGTCTGCGCATCCGGTCTATCGCCAAGTCGTGCTTCGACCGGATGGGAGTGCCGCCTACGAGCATGGCGACGAAGTCCCCGCCGACTTCCCGCGGATAGATCCGCGCCGCCTTGGCCACCGTCACAGCATGACCTTTGCGCTGGCGGGGGTGGACGGGGCACTTGGATGGCCGCTGCAGCGCGTCGTCCGGTTCACGCCCAGCGAGGTCGACGGCTGGACATGGCCCAGCCACCGGATACCGGAGGAGCATGTGTTTGTGCCGCGCGGCGCGAGTGAAGGCGAAGGCTGGCTGCTCGGACCCTTCCTGGACCTTAGCAGGCGCACCTCGGGCCTTGCCGTCTTCGAGGCGGGGCGGCTCGAAGACGGCCCGGTCTGGGAAGGGATTCTACCCTATCCCCTGCCGCTCGGTCTGCACGGGACCTTTGCCGCCGCCTGAGTCGATGTGCGGCGTTTCGGCGGTCTGCTATACGGTGTGGATAATAATGAAGGGAGTTTCGCCCGCTCATGCCGACCGCCGCTTCGCTCGCCCATGCCGATACCAACAATCTGGAACCCTTCTTCATGCCGTTCACGGCAAACCGGAGCTTCAAGGCCGACCCGCGTCTGATCGTTGGCGCCGAAGGCGTACATTACATCGCCCGCGATGGCAGGCGCGTTCTTGATGCCTCAGCCGGGCTTTGGTGCGTGAATGCAGGCCATTGCCGCAAGCCGATCGTTGAAGCCGTGCAGCGGCAGGTGGAAACGATGGATTTCGCGCCTTCCTTCCAGATGGGGCATCCAGCGGCCTTCGAGCTTGCTTCCCGCATCATGCAGATCGCCCCTCCCGGCATGGATTCGGTGTTCTTCGCCAATTCCGGCTCGGAGGCGGTGGATACCGCCCTCAAGATTGCCATCGCTTGGCATCGTGCGCGCGGCGAGGGCCAGCGTACCCGTCTTATCGGGCGTGAGCGCGGTTATCACGGCGTCGGCTTTGGTGGCACCTCGGTCGGTGGCATTAAGAACAACCGTAAGGCGTTTGGCATGCTGCTGCCAGGCGTCGACCATCTGCCCCACACGCTGGACCTCGCCGGCAACGCCTTCAGCCGCGGCGAACCCGAACACGGCGTCCATCTCGCGGACCAACTTGAGCATATCGTCGATCTGCATGACTCCTCGACCATCGCGGCTGTCATCGTCGAACCGGTTGCCGGCTCTATTGGCGTCTATCCGCCGCCGAAAGGGTATCTCAGGCGGCTCCGCGAACTCTGCGACCGGCACGATATCCTGCTCATTTTCGATGAGGTCATCACAGGTTTTGGGCGTGTGGGCGCGGCCTTCGCCTCGGAGCGGTTCGGTGTGACGCCGGACATGATGACGCTCGCCAAGGGCCTCACCAACGGTACGGTACCGGCCTCCGCTGTCGTCATGCAGAAGGAGATCCATAATACTTTCATGACTGGCCCGGAATGGATGGTCGAGCTCACTCATGGCTATACCTATTCGGCGCATCCGCTTGCGGTGGCGGCCGGTCTTGCCACGCTCGACCTCTACAGGGATGAAGGGCTGTTTGAACGTTCGGCCGCTCTTTCGCCGGTCTTCGAGGACGCCATCCACAGTCTCCAGGGGCTGGCGTATGTCATTGATGTGCGCAATATCGGCATGATGGGGGCGGTCGAGTTCGCCCCGCGTGCCGGCGAGCCCGGACGGCGCGGCTATGATGTCTTCCGCGCCTGCTGGGAATCGGGCGTCTATTGCCGTCAGGCCGGTGACACGCTCGCCTTCTCCCCACCCTTCATCATCGAAGAAGGCAAGATCGCCCAGATATTCGAGATCGTCGCTGACGCTATCCGCCGGACCGATTGAGTCCAGACAGATTGAATAGGCGCCCCGCGCTGGTCCCCAGGTGTATGCAGATACCGTTCCTCCGGGCATGACGCCGGAGGGCACGCCGCTCGGCAGCCGCGATCCGTTCGTGGACCTATCCGTTTGCCATGCCGAGAGCAGTTTTGTAGAGGTCCAGGAGTGCTTCCTGCTCGGCACGGTCGGCGTTGTCCATCTTCCGCAGCCGGACGATCTGACGCATGGTCTTCACATCGAAGCCGTGTGCCTTGGCCTCTGCATAAACCTCGCGGATATCAACTGTGAGCGTGGCCTTATCCTCTTCCAGCCGCTCGACGCGTTCGATGAAGGCGCGCAGTTGCCCGGCGGTCACCCCGCCGGTGTCACCCTCCGGCATCCCGGTTCCGTATCCTGTCTCCTCCACGGCTCAGTGAGCCTTCGACCGGAAGGCGGCCTCTTGCTCTGGGGTGGCTTCCTTACGGTGCTTCGCCTTGTATTCAGCGTAGGGCATGCCATAGACGGTCTCGCGTGCCGTCTCGTAGTCCATGGTGATGCCGCGCTCCTCGGCTGCAGCGCGATACCATTTCGAGAGGCAATTGCGGCAGAAGCCGGCGAGGTTCATCAGGTCGATATTCTGGACATCTGGATTATCGCGCAAATGTTGCACCAGGGTGCGGAAGGCGGCAGCCTCCAGTTCGATCGTGGTCTTGTCTGCCATCGGTCTTGCTTTCCATCGTCAAGGGAGAAGGTCGACGATAGACTAGCTCATCATGCAGCCGGAATCGATTCTCCGAGAAGCATTCGCGCGCGCCGTCGCCCGTGCCGACCCGGCACTGGCGCTGGCCGGGCATTTACCCGAGCCGCCGACAGGGCGGAGTTTCGTGGCCGCTGCCGGCAAGGCGGCGGGGTCGATGGCGGCGGCGTTCGAGGCGGCGTGGCCGGGTCCGTTGGAGGGTATCGCCGTCACCCGCTACGGCCACGGTGTGCCTTGTCGGCGGATCGAGGTGGTGGAGGCCGGGCACCCGATGCCAGATGCTGCCGGTCGCGATGTTGCGCGCCGGATCTTGGAGGCTGTGGAGAGTCTGGGAGCGGACGACTTGTTTGTCTTCCTAGTCTCGGGTGGCGGCTCGGCACTTCTGGCCTTGCCGCTGCCGGGCATTTCCTTCGAGACCAAACGGGCGGTGACGGCTGCGCTGCTCGCTTCAGGGGCCTCGATCAGCGAGATCAACACCGTGCGCAAGCACATGTCGGCGATCAAGGGTGGACAGCTCGCGGCAGCAGCCTTCCCGGCCCGGACGGTGACACTCGCCATCTCTGATGTGCCGGGTGACGATCCTACGGTCATCGCGTCTGGCCCGACCGTGCCCGATCCGACGACGCTTGGTGATGCTCGGCGGATACTCGCCGCTTACGGGATCGACCCGATTACCGGCCTCGAGGAAACACCGAAACAGCTCGAGCGGTGCGAGTTTCATCTGATCGCTACGCCCAGAGAATGCCTGCTCGACGCCGCGCTGGATGGGCCACCCGCCTGGCTGTTGTCAGACCGGATCGAGGGCGAGGCACGGGAGGTGGGCAAGGTCATGGCTAGCATGGCACTCCACACCCGCGCTTGCGGGGCTCCTTTCCCGCCACCCTGTTTACTGCTCTCGGGCGGCGAGACGACCGTGACGCTGCGCGGCACCGGCCGAGGTGGGCGCAATCTGGAGTTCTTGCTGGGGCTTGCGCTCGCACTTGACGGCGCGCCCGGTATCCACGCAATCGCCTGCGACACGGACGGAATTGACGGCATGAGCGCGTGTGCTGGAGCGCTTCTGTACCCGGACAGTCTCGCACGGGCGCGGGCGCTCGGCCTCGACCCGGCCGCATGTCTGCGGGCGAATGACGCCTATGCAATCTTCGCTGCGCTCGACGACCTCGTTGTCACAGGACCAACACGAACCAATGTCAACGATTTCCGGGCCATATTGGTCGAGTCGTAGAAGGGGGATGCGATGCGTCGCAAGCGCAGGGCCAAGATCGTTGCCACGCTGGGGCCGGCGACCTCAAGCGCAGACACCATCAACGCGCTGTTCGAAGCCGGCGTTGATGTCTTCCGGTTCAATTTCAGCCACGGCCAGCATGAGGACCATGCCCGGCGCCACCGCATCCTGCGCGAATTGGAACGCCATGCGGTCCGCCCGATAGGCATCATGGCCGACATGCAGGGCCCGAAGCTCCGGGTCGGCGCCTTCGAGGGCGGGAGCGTCGAACTGGAGCCTGGCCAGAACTTCATGCTCGACCGCAACGACAGGCCTGGCAACGCCACACGCGCCTGTGTGCCGCATCCGGAAATCTTCTCCGCTGTGCAGCCCGGCGATGACATGCTGCTCGATGACGGACGGCTCAAGTTGAAGGTGCTCTCCAAGTCCGAAGCGGCATTGGAAACGCAAGTGGCAGAGGGCGGACGCCTAAGCGATCGTAAGGGCATCAACCTGCCAGGCGTCGTGCTGCCGATCTCGCCGCTCACCGAAAAGGATCACGCTGACCTCCGCTTCGCGCTTGGGCTCGGCGTAGAGTGGATCGCGCTGTCCTTCGTGCAACGCCCGGAGGATGTGTCCGAAGCACGCCGGTTGGTTGGCAGCCGTGCGCATGTGCTGGTCAAGATCGAGAAACCCGCCGCGCTCGCCTGCATTGAGGACATCACCGCCGCTGCTGATGCCGTAATGGTGGCCCGCGGCGACCTTGGCGTCGAAATGCCGCCGGAGGAGGTACCTGTCGCGCAGAAAGCCATCATCCGGACCTGTCGTGACGCCGGCAAGCCGGTGATCGTGGCAACACAGATGCTGGAATCCATGGTGCATGCCCCAGCCCCGACGCGCGCCGAGGTCTCCGATGTGGCAACGGCGGTCTATGACGGTGCCGATGCCGTCATGCTCTCTGCAGAGACTGCCGCTGGCGCTCATCCGACCGCTGCGGTTGAGATCATGGACCGGGTGATCGCGCGGGTCGAAAGCGACCCTTCGCACCGGCGCATCGCGGACGCCGACCGGCGCCGCCCGCTAGCCACCTCGGCGGACGCTATCTCGGCTGCCGCGCACCAGGTGGCAGACACCGTTGCTGCTGCCGCTATCGTCACCTATACCACTTCCGGCTCGACCACACTCCGCGCTGCCCGGGAACGTCCGGAACAGCCGATCCTGGGCATCACATCCGAACTCGCAACGGCCCGGCGTTTGTCGCTTACTTGCGGGGTACACAGCGTGCATACCGCTGATGTGCGCGATTTCGACGAAATGGTCCGCAAGGCCGTTGCCGCCACCGCCCTTGAAGATGTTGCAGGGCCTGGAGACACCGTGATTATTACAGCAGGCGTTCCTTTCGGAACGCCTGGTGCCACAAATATTCTCCGGATCGCCCGTATCCCTGAAACATGACCGCCGGAACTGCACCCATCACCACGCCGTTTGCAATTCCGCCAGTGGCGGAGCTGGGGCATGGGCAGGGCGGCGGAGGATGAGGAGACGGCGGGCTTCTTCTGTGCGGCCGCTGCGCAGCAACGCGCCGAGCAGCGCGAATTCAAGCAGGTCACGCTGGGCGCGGCTACCGCCGATGCGTTCATGCGTGGCCATCCAGGGCGCCATGAGCGCAATCGCCTCCTCCCAATCGCTCCGGGCATAAGCGCCGAGAGCCTCCGCCAAGCCCGACACCATGTCGCCTGCGGGGCCGGCCGCGGCCTCGGCGATGCGCTCCAGCCTGTCGCCTTGGCCGGCCATAGCATGTGCTAGCGCAGCGTGTATGTCCGCAAAGGCGATGCCGGGACCGGGGAAGAACCGGGCGGCATAGTCGCTGAGCCGCGTCCATGTGCCATCGGGCACGGGCGCGCCCGCAAGCTCGGCGCGCAGCACGAAAGCGGCGCTGTCGGTGAGCACATTGATGGGTGGTCCCCAGGCGCCGCCCGGCGCAATATCCCCTTCATATACCCGCCAAGCCTCGCCGAATTCTCCTGCTGCAGCCCGCCAGATCGCTACATGCCAGGCTATGTGGCAGGAAAGTTGCGCCTCGCGGTTATAGTCTCGCCGCCAGTCGTCGAGCCGCACGAGGCCTTCTTCTTGCTCCCCGACCTCATAATGGACATGTGCGCGGATATGGGCAGCATTGGCGTTGCGTGGATTGCCAGCGAGCGCACGCTCCAACAGGCGCTCAGCCTCTGTCACCTGGCCTGCCTCGACCTGCGAGAAGCCGTGTTGGGCGAGGAACCACCAGTCCTCGCCGTAATGCGGTGCCAGCCGATCGGTGAAGGCCAATTGCTCCGCCTCGCGCCCCGCCCGGCCGCTGAAGCCGATGAGCCCAAACACACCACAACAGGGCTGGGCGATCATCGCATCCAAGGGCCAATCATGCAGATGGGCCAGAATCGCCGCATAGGCGCCTGGCCCGTTGCCGTCCACCAGAAGGCCAAGCACATTCAGGTGACTGGCCTCTCGGGCTGAACAGCCGTTTGCGGTGGCGCGCGCTTCCGCCATTACCGCCGCGGCCTCGCGTCCACGTCCACGCATCTGCAGCGCTCGCGCATGGCCGGCATGGGCCAGAGCGAAAGGTGGGTCTTCCCGGGCAGCGCGCGCAAAAGCCTTCTCGGCCCCTGCATTTGCACTGAGGAACAGGTCCATCGCCTCCACATAGGCCTCATGCGCTGCCACTGAGCTTGTCGAGAGGGCGAGGCCGTAGCGATCCCGGAGCATGGGTGTGTTCTCGTCTACGGCTCAGTCGCGACGGTTGCGGCGGTTCTCGATCAGGTCGTCCACCACGGCCGGTTCGGCGAGTGTTGAAGTGTCGCCGAGATTCCCGAAATCGTCCTCAGCGATCTTGCGCAGGATGCGCCGCATGATCTTGCCCGAGCGTGTCTTGGGCAGGCCCGGTGCCCACTGGATAAGGTCCGGTGTGGCAATCGGCCCGATTTCCGAACGCACCCACCGCACCAGCTCGGCATTGAGCGCGTCGGACGGCTCTTCGCCGAGATTGAGCGTTACATAGGCATAGATGCCCTGGCCCTTGATGTCATGCGGATAACCGACCACAGCCGCTTCGGCCACCTTTTCATGGGCTACCAGTGCGCTCTCCACCTCGGCCGTACCCATGCGGTGGCCGGAGACATTGATGACATCATCCACTCGCCCGGTGATCCAATAATAGCCGTCCTCGTCCCGGACTGCGCCGTCGCCGGTGAAATACATGCCCTCATAGGTAGAGAAATAGGTGTCGATAAAGCGTTGGTGGTCGCCATAGACCGTGCGCATCTGGCCCGGCCAGCTATCGAGGATGACGAGATTGCCGGATGCAGCACCCTCCAGCGGTGCACCTTCATTGTCCACGAGTGCGGGCTGGATGCCGAAGAAGGGTTTGGTGGCAGAGCCGGGCTTTAGGTCGGTTGCGCCTGGCAGGGGGGTAATAAGGTGGCCACCGGTCTCGGTCTGCCACCAGGTATCGACGATGGGGCAGCGCCCGTCGCCTACCACGTTGTGATACCAAAGCCAGGCCTCCGGATTGATCGGCTCGCCGACCGTGCCAAGGATGCGCAGGCTCTTGCGTGAGGTCGCCTTGACGGGCCCGTCGCCTTCGCGCATCAGCGCGCGGATGGCAGTGGGTGCGGTGTAGAAGATGGACACATTGTGCTTGTCGCAGACCTGCCAGAAACGCGAGCTGTCCGGATAGTTCGGCACACCTTCGAACATCAGTGTGACCGCGCCGTTGGCGAGCGGACCGTAGAGAATGTAACTATGGCCGGTAACCCAGCCGACATCAGCAGTACACCAAAAGATCTCGCCGTCACGATAGTCGAAGGTCAGCCTGTAGGTAAGCGAGGCGAAGGTGAGATAGCCGCCAGTGGTATGCAGCACGCCCTTCGGCTTGCCAGTGGAGCCGGACGTATAGAGGATGAAGAGCGGGTCTTCCGCGCCCATTTCCTCGGGCGGGCAGTCGGCTGATGCGCCCGCCATCTCCTCTTCATACCAGTAGTCGCGGCCGTCCATCCATTCGATCTCGCCGCCGGTGCGGCGCACGACGATGCAGGTCGTACAGTCACGACAGGAAGCGAGTGCGGCATCGGTATTGGCCTTGAGTGGCACCATGCGCCCGCCTCTCAGACCCTCGTCGGCTGTGATGACTACTGTTGAGGCGCAGTCCGCGATGCGCCCGGCAAGGGCGTCCGGGGAGAAGCCGCCGAAGACTACCGAGTGGATGGCACCGAGGCGGGCGCAGGCAAGCACGGCGACCGCTATTTCCGGGATCATCGGCAAGTAGATAGTCACCCGATCGCCCCGCTTGACACCTTTTGCCTTCAGCACATTGGCGAATTTGCACACCCGTTCATGCAGGTCACGATAGGTAATGTGCTCCGAGAGCGCCGGGTCGTCTCCTTCCCAGATAATCGCCGTCTGCTCGCCGCGCGCGGCCAGATGGCGGTCGAGGCAATTGACCGAGGCGTTGAGCGTGCCGTCGTGGAACCAGCGGATATGCAGGTCTTGCTTCGCCCAAGATACGTCCTTTACCTTGGTGAACGGCCTGATCCAGTCGAGACTGCGGGCCTGCTCTGCCCAGAAGCCCTCGGGATCCTCGATCGACCGGCGGTACATCGCTTCATAGGCAGCCGCATCCACATGCGCGCCTGCGGCAGCCTCTGCCGTCACCGGGTAAATCGTCCGCTCGCTCATCGCCGCCGTCTCCCGTTCGTTTCCAGATCTGCCCGATAGTCGCGCTGTCGGCCCGGTTTTTCCAGACCTTATCCCACCCCGCGCGGCTCCCGGAATTGCTTGCCGAGGCGCAAGCCCTGCGCCTGATAGGTGGACCCGATACCGCTGCCGTAGATCTTGTCCGGTGTCTCCAGCATCGGTTCATAGATCAACCGCCCAACCGGCTGGCCGTGTTCGACGACGAAGGGCACGTCATGAGCCCGCACTTCCAGAACCGCCCGGCTGCCGGCACCGTAACCGAAGCCCGGATCGAAGAAGCCAGCATAGTGGACCCGGAACTCACCGACACGGGTGTCGTAGGGACGCATCTCTGCTGCATGGTCTGGCGGGATCGCCACCGTTTCCTTGGAAGCGAGCATATAAAAATCGTCGGGATTGAGGACGATGCCCTGTCCTGGCCGGGTGGCAACTGGCTCCCAGAACTCGTCCGGGTCGTAATGGCCGATACGCTCGACATCGACAAGACCGGTATGCGCGCGGGCCTTCCAGGCGATGACGCCGCCATGTCCCCGGGTATCCACCGTAAGCACCAGCCCATCGTCGATGACAGCCTCGCGGTCCACCAGCGCATCGCGCTCATGCAGGTTGCGCAGTGCTGGATCGTCGCTTGCCCATGCGCCTCTGCGCAAGCGAAGTTGCACGAGGCGTGCGCCTTCCCGGACGAGGATAGAGAAGGTGCGTGGCGCAAGTTCGACATAGAGCTGTCCGGCATAGCCGGCTGGCAGCCGGTCGAATTCCGGCACGCCATCGGCGATCAGGCGCGCGAAGACATCAAGGCGCCCGGTCGAACTCTTCGGGTTGGCTATGGCGGCCGTGTCAGCATCCAGCGCGACTGCCTCGATGAGTTCGGCGATATAAACGCAGCCGCGCTCCAGCACCGCGCTTCTGGCTAGATCAATTTGGTGCATGGCATGGCGGTCGATGCGCTCCATGACTGCACCACCAGGCGCCGGCAGGAAACTAGCTCTGACTCGCCATGCGCGGCGGCCAAGCCGCAGATCGACGCTTGCCGGCTGTATCTGGCCCTTCTCAATAGGCCGGCAAGCGGAAATCACGCCGGTCTTTGCAGCCTCCCACAGGAGTTGCGACGGAAGGATGCCGGTAGGCTTCACTCGAGGAAGGCGAGCGCGCTCGTGAAGCCACGCAGCGAAATCGGGAGGGCTACCTGTCTGCCATCCACCATGGTGAAGGACAGCACAGCGTTCAAATGTTGCTTAAATGCCGTCAGCATCGCCTCGTCCATCCGCATGTTTGCCTCGCAGCCGGCCTGGACACAGAACAGCAGCGACGGACGTCTGACGGCTTTCTCGTCACCTTCGACCCAAAGGGTGAGGCCGGCGGGCAGATTGACCCCGAGCGGCACAGTCAACGACGCCACTACAGGGCTGTCGCCACCGGGCCGCCCAACCGCGACTGTGGCCGCCGCCTGCTCTGAGCCTGGCGGGAAGAGGCGCTGGTAGATGAAGCATTGCTCCGCCGCATTCGGCCTGGTCTCGGATGCCTGTAGGCAGCCCTTGGTCCAGTCGCCCGACTTCTCGCCCTGGACGACCTGGGCAGCGGCTGGCAGGGCTGCAGCAGCCAGAAGAAGCGCAAACAGAGGTCTGAGGGTCATGGGGTGGGACTCTGGGGACAGATGCAGGCAGCTTTTTAGCACCGCTAGGGTAGGTTTGGCGAGAACCGCGGGCCGCTGGCTTCATTGCCGCACTGGGATGGAGTGGGTATAGCGACACTGGATGCAAAGGGCAGACAAGGACGGTGCTATGCAATTCGGATGGAGCGAACAGCACGAGCGGATACGCGAGGCAGTAGAGCACCTCTGCGATCGATTCGACCTTAACTACTGGCACGACCGCGACGCCAAGGGTGAGTTCCCGGAGGAATTCCACCGAGCTATGGCCGAGGGCGGTTGGCTCGGCATCGCCATGCCGGAAGAATTCGGTGGCTCGGGCCTTGGCATTGTCGAGGCGGCGGTGCTGATGCAGGCCGTGGCGCAGTCCGGGGCCGGGATGAGCGGCTGTTCGGCGATCCATCTCAACATCTTCGGCCCCCATCCCATTGTCAAACACGGCACGGACGAGCAGCGCCGGCGCATGCTGCCAGAGTTGATCGCAGGCGAGAAGAAGGCCTGCTTCGCGGTGACCGAACCGGATTCCGGTCTCAACACTTCCAGCCTGAAGACACGGGCCGAGCCGGATGGCAAGGGCGGCTATGTCGTCCATGGTCAGAAGCTCTGGACCTCGGCGGCGCAGGGGGCCGACAAGATGCTGCTGATTGCCCGGACGACGCCCGGGGAACAATGCCGACGCGCCTTCGACGGGCTGACGCTGTTCTACACCGAATTCGACCGTCGCTATGTCACGCCGACCGAGATTCCTAAAATGGGCCGGTCTGCGATCGATTCGAACACGGTGTTTTTCGACGGCCTGCCGGTACCAGCGGAGGATCGTATCGGCGAGGAAGGCAAGGGTTTCTATTACCTGCTGGACGGCCTGAATCCTGAGCGCATCCTCATCGCCGCCGAGGCGGTCGGCATCGGGCGTTGCGCGCTCGCCCGCGCGGCGGATTATGCGCGTGAGCGCCGGGTGTTCGACCGCCCGATAGGGCAGAACCAGTCGATCCAGCACCCACTGGCGGAAAGCTGGGCGAAGCTGGAGGCTGCCGAGTTGCTCGTTTACAAGGCGGCATGGATGTATGACCGCGGCGACGCTTGCGGGCCTCAGGCCAATGCCGCGAAATATCTGGCCGCGGAAGTAGGTCATGAAGCCTGCGAGCGCGCCATATTCACCCATGGCGGTATGGGTTACGCCAAGGAATACCATGTGGAGCGCTGGCTACGAGAAATTTGGATCGCACGGATCGCGCCCGTAAGCTGGCAACTCGCACTCTCCTTTATCGCCGAGAAGGAACTCGACCTACCTAAGAGCTACTGAAACGGTAAGCATCCGGCGTAGGCCGCCTGTTGGATTGGTTTGGGATTGTCGAGGGTGAGCGCTCGGAGATGGGCGCGCTGTCAGCGTCCATCAAGGCTAAGTGGACACTATGTAGATGTTGAAGGCAGCAGAGAGTAGTCGGGTTCGGGGGTTGATGTTGCCACTGGCGAAATCGCCGGCAAATACATGCATAAGTACCCACTAC
>JAPORR010000221.1 GCA_026710105.1 Alphaproteobacteria bacterium | reverse complement strand
CGCGGGACTGGATGCTCGGCCGAAACACAATAATTCCAGGATAGCTATTGGGCGGGGGTATGTCCGGATGTCTGCAAAATCCGTACCGAGGGTCACGATGGTCCGGCCTTCCCGTATACAAACAGACGCAAGATCCGAGTCTATCGTTCCTCCAAGATTCTGGTCGAGTTTGGTTATTGCATCGTGGGTAGCTACGCGAAACATGTCCGCGAGATCAATCAGAAGATTCTCGCCAAGTTTGAATCGCACGCTGGTTTCTCATGGTTGGAAAGCAGTCTCTCGTTCGTTGCTAGGGTGGCAGCATAGCAAAGTGTCACTCGCAGGGCTTCGTATGAAACCGACGGATAGCTCCATCCGATTTCGTCTGCGTCCAGATCAGCTGCCAGATTATCAAGCACTGTTGTCATCAGAACGCGCGTACTCGAGATGCAGGTTTAGCCGTGGAAGATCTCAGCGTCTACGGTGATGTGATCGTGCCAATTCATGATTTCTCCTCTTTTCCTGCACGAATACACTAGGAGTCTTGTTCCGCAGGAACCATTGTGAATTTATGACTTGCGAATTTATGACTCCACATGTCGTAATACGACGACTTTATTGAGACGATTTTCGCTCGATTTTATGCATAGTTAATTTAAACAAACTCCATTCCTCTCTTAATGAAAAGTAATTTGCCGTTTCATTCTCATTTGTCCATACTGATTAGCAAAATTCCTGGAGAAAAGGCGGGATAGGGTGGCGCGCCTGGGAATGGGCTTGCGCGCGGAAGCCATTGAGCATACCGTTTCCCTGTTCGCAGTTGGTTGCGAGCGGAAGATGAACGGCACACCCTTCGACAGGGCGGCATCCTTCAATGCGGACGCCGGTGGATAACATGACCGACATTCTCGACAGCGCGCCTTCTGGCACCGAACGCCCTCAGCGCACCGAACGCAGCGACGCTGAATGGCGCCGCCAGCTCACGCCTGAACAATATCGAGTGACGCGCCGGCACGGCACCGAACGCCCCTTCGCCAACGAATATCACGCTACCAAGACGCCCGGTACCTATCATTGCGTGTGCTGCGGCATTGCGCTGTTCGAAAGTGGCACCAAATTTGACAGTGGCACCGGCTGGCCGTCCTTTACGCAGCCCGTCTCGGTCGGGGCTGTCACGGAGAAGATGGACCGGAGCTGGTTCATGACCCGAACGGAAGTACTCTGCGCTGGGTGTGACGCGCATCTCGGCCATGTCTTCTCTGATGGGCCACCGCCGACGGGGCTTCGCTACTGCATGAACTCGGCCTCCCTGCGCCTGGAGCCAAAGGAATAGCCACGCGTCTGTGACTGGCGCGCCGGTGTCGGACAGGGCCGGCCCCTTTGCCGCAATGAGGACCGATCCCAGATGAAATTCAGCTTTTCCGAGGAGCAGACCGAATTCCGCAACATGCTCCGCCGTTTCCTGCGCGACCGTTCGCCGACGACTGAGGTGCGCCGGGTCATAGAGACTGAGGCTGGTTACGATCCGGAGGTTTGGCGGGTGATGGCGGAGGATCTGGGCGTGGCCGCGATCCACATTCCGGAAGCCTATGGCGGGGCCGGTTTCGGCATTTCGGAGCTTGCGATAGCGGCAGAAGAAGCGGGCCGCGCGTTGCTGCCCTCGCCCTTTTTCGGCTCGACCGTGCTGGCGGCGACCGCGATTGCCGAGGCCGGCACGGACGCCCAGAAGCAAGCCCTGCTGCCCGGCATCGCGGCGGGCGGGACGATTGCGGCGCTTGCCGCCGCCGAACCCCGGGGCGGCTGGAACGCTGGAGCTTTCACCGCTACCGCTAGTCCCGACAACGGCTCCTGGCGGCTGTCGGGGCGCAAGAGCTATGTGCTGGACGGTATGATCGCTGACCTCGTCGTGGCAGCCGCGCGGTTGCCGGAGGGTGGGCTCGGCCTGTTCAGCCTGCCGACGGACAGCGCTGGGCTCGCGCGCCGGGCGCTGCGGTCGATGGATCCGACGCGCCGGCTGGCGGAGATCACCTTCGACGGGGCACCGGCCGTGCTGCTTGGCGGGCCGGCGGCCGGCGGTCCCGCCTGGGAGCGGGTGCTCGACATCGCCGCCATCTGCCTTGCCGGCGAGATGGTCGGTGGCGCCGAGCGGCTGCGCGAGGATGCGCTTGAATATGTCTCCATGCGGATACAGTTTGGGCGCTCTATCGCCTCCTTCCAGGTCACCAAGCACAAGGCGGCGGACATGCTGCTGGAGGTCGAACTCGCTAAGGCAGCCGCTTATTACGCTGCCGCTGCCGCCGATGATGACGAAGAGAGCGACCAGCCACTCGCCGCGCTCGCCTCGCTTGCCAAGGCCGCTGCCGCCGATACCTACATGCAGACGGCCGTCCACGCGGTGCAGATGCATGGTGGCATCGGCTTCACGCATGACAATGACACGCAGCTCTGGTTCAAGCGGGCGAAGGCGAGCGAGGTTTTCCTCGGCAGCGCCGCCGACCACCGTGAACGCATGCTACAGCAGTGGAACGCCTGACATGACCGACCTTACGGAAGACGACATCCGTACCGCCGTCCGCGCGTGGCTCGTGGAAAACTGGGACCCCGAACAGGGGCTCGTCGCGTGGCGCAACATGCTGATCGAGTCCGGCTGGGGCATGCCGCACTGGCCGCAGGAATGGTACGGGCGCGGCCTGCCCGTCGGCATGACGCCAGTGGTCGAGGAGGAATTCGACAAGCGGGGCGCGGTCGGCGTCGCCAAGCTGGGCATCCGGACGCTCGCCGCTGCGACGATCCTTGAGCATGGCACGGACCTGCACAAGCAGCGTTTCCTGCGCGGCATCCTGACCGGCGAGGAAAGCTGGTGCCAGCTCTTCAGCGAGCCCGGCAGCGGCTCCGACCTAGCCGGCGCCGCCACGCGCGCCGATTTCCGCGACGGCAAGTGGATCATCAATGGTCAGAAGGTCTGGAACACCAGTGCGCACCGCGCCGATTTCGGCTTGCTGCTGGCGCGCACCGACTGGGACGCGGTCAAGCATAAGGGCCTCAGCTATTTCCTGCTCGACATGCGCCAGCCGGGCGTCGAAGTTCACCAGCTCAGGCAGATGAACGATCATGCTTCCTTCAACCAGGTGTTCTTCACCGACGCCGTGGTTGAACCAGAATACCGGATCGGCGAATTGGGTGAGGGCTGGAAGGTGGCGACGACCACGCTGATGCACGAGCGGCGCGGCGCCGATGGTGTGCGCCGCTACGACACTGGCAGCGATCGGCAGGGGCGCATTTACGAAGAGGAGCGCGCCGAGGTCGCAACTGTCATGGAGCCTTATATCTGGTATCCGCAGCGCACCGGGCGCGCTGATCTCCTGGTCGAGCGTGCGAAGGCGGCGGGGCGCTGGGACGACCCTGCCGTGCGCCAGGAGGTCGCGAAGGCGCTGACGCTGGCCCGGAGCGCGGAATGGACGGCGCGGCGCGCGCGTGAGGCGCAGCAGGCGGGCCGTCCGCAGGGGCCGGAAGGCTCGATCGGCAAACTCGCCGCGAGCATGGTCGCTCGGGCCTGTGCGAAGGCGCACACCATGATCGCCGGCCCAGATGCGATGCTGTCCGGCGCGGATGACGGCGCGGACGGTGTGGTCGCGGAAATCCTGGTCTCGACCCCGGCGATCTCGATTGCGGGCGGCACGGATGAGATTCAGCGCAACATCATCTCGGAACGCATCCTCTCCATGCCTAAGGAAGCTCGCCACGACGCTGATCGTCCCTTCCGCGAGGTGCCGCGCAACCAGGCAGGCTAGCGCCGCCGCGCACCGAAGGCGGCGGTGAGATCCTCGCGCTCGACGACGCCGGCCACCCCTTCATGGCCGCGCCCATAGAAGCGGCCGTTCACGCTGCCAGCATCGTCGCCCGCTGCCCCTGTGCTGCGCAGATAGTTGCCGCCGACAGTGATCGTGTAGCGAAGCGCGCCGTCGCCCCATTGCTGCCCGGTGCCGAGCCCGCCCGGCCTCGACCCGATAGCCCAGGACTGAAGGTCGGTGAAGTCCGCGCGCCCGTCGAGGTTCACCCCGCTGTTGAGATCGACGCTGATCCTGGCCCGTCCCGCCACCGGTGCTTGCGCCGACGTGAAGCCCAACAGATTGCCGT
>JAPORR010000043.1 GCA_026710105.1 Alphaproteobacteria bacterium | reverse complement strand
GAAGCCGACATGCGTCATCTACTCCGTAACCGGGAGCGGACAGAATACCACGATCGCACCGCACTTGCGGGCGAAAGGTCACTCACGCCGGATTGTGGAATGCCGACCGTGGGGCGGGAACTGCAGAAGGCTGCTACGCTTGGCCTTGGTGCCCGCTTCAGGTCGCTCGCCGAGGCGTCGGACATGGCGGCGCTCGCGGCCGCTGCGGGGCAGCGCATGGCGAGCGTTACCGGATCGGCTGACCCACCGCGATCGAACCCCGCGAGACCCCGAACAAACGCGGTTCAAAGCGGCGCACCAGCGCGCAAAGCCCGCGGTCCGCCTCCAGAACCTCTATAATCCGACATCCGGTCAAGACCCGCTATGTTCAGGAACAGAGCCGCCAGCTTCATCTGACCGTCGCTCTAGCCCTGCGAAGGCCCGACACCGCTATCCGGCAAATCAACCAGAAAGCCCTTCCTGGCCAGAAGCTCCAGCACCAGAACAAGGCCGTACCGTCCAGACCAGGCTGTCAACCTCAACTCTCATCTTGATCGCAGAGCGATAACCCCTGACCATATCCTTCACCCGGCGGTTGACCGAGGCGTCCGGATTCAATATCGCTCTCGTCGAAAAATTGCCTGAACTCCGGAAGTGTGAAGACTGGACAACGACGGCCGCGGCGCTGCTCTTCCCCCGCGATTCCGGACCGGAGAAAGACGATCGGTCGTCGTCCGAACCGCTTGCGGCGCCTCTCGCATGCAATCAGTCACAGGAAGAGATACGCTCCGGCGTGATCGCACCATCCTGTGGCAGGACGTCACGGGTATTGCGGAACGTCCTCCCTTCGGCAGCAGTTGGCTGAACCGGGTGGAAGCAGCGCAAGTGATCGAATGGCTGGGCAAGGTCCTGGAATCCAAATCGACGGTCAGGGTAATCACGCCGTTCGCCGCGCAGGCGCAGCTCGTCAGGAACTCGCCGAGGATCGATTCGGTCGCTCCGCTCTGGATGACGCCGGCTTCATGTGCGGAACCGCGCATCGCCTTCAGGGAGACGAGCGTGATGCGATCCTGGTTTCTCCCGTGCTGTCTCCCGGCATGTCCGGGAACGGGGCACGCTGGATCGAGAAAGAGCGAAACCTCCTGAATGTTGCGGTCAGCCGTGCTCGCCGGGCACTGCTTGTTCTCGGCCAACCCGGCGGGCGACGTGCTCTCCGCTGCGCTGCCGAAGACCGCGGTGCGGTTGCCCGCGTTGCGGTGTGCACGCACGGCCGGGAAATGCGCCTCCTCGGCCCCGCTTGCAACGCCACGCGCCCCGGCTCGGCGGCTTCATCCAAAGACCGGGGGATTCACCGGGTGCCGCGTGACCAGCCTGGTCCCGCGCGGCCGCCGCCTTGCCGTTGGCTCGCTGAGTCCCCATCGCCGTCGATGTGACCACCGTGCCTGGGGCGGGGCGTCGGCCCGCACGACATCGCGCCTGAGCGCGATACGGCACTGGATTGCGCCTTCGCAGGTGCCCACGTCGGCGTCACAGCCGACTACGCTGCCGGTAGCAGCTCTGTGTGGAGGGCGGCGGGTCGTGGGTCAATTTGAATCTGGGCAGGCTGCTAATTTCCCAGATCCTGCTTCCCTTCCCGCGGCCACCACTATATCGGTGCACTTGGCGCGCATTCGGCCGCCGGAGGTAAAACAAGAGCATGTACGACCTGTTGCAAGGCCTGCGCATCGTGGAAGGGTCAGCCTTCGTCGCGGCGCCGCTGGGTGGTATGGCGCTTGGCCAGCTTGGCGCCGACGTGATCCGCTTCGATGCGCTGGAAGGCGGCCTCGACTATCGGCGCTGGCCGGTGACCAAGAACGGTGAAAGCCTCTACTGGGCCGGCCTCAACAAGGGCAAGCGATCTTTCCGTGTCGATATCCAAAGTCCGCGCGGGCGCGAATTAGTGCAGGCGCTGATCACCGCACCAGGGCCGGAGGGTGGCATCTTCCTCACCAACCTGCCGGCGCGGGGCTGGCTCGGCTATGAGATGCTCTCAACCCTGCGCGCGGACCTCATCCTGTTGAATGTGCTCGGCTCACGGACCGGCACTCCGCAGGTGGATTACACCGTCAACGCCTCGGTCGGCTTTCCCCAGGTCACCGGGCCAGAGGACCGGGACGGCCCGGTCAACAATGTGCTGCCGGCCTGGGATATCGCGACAGGGATGGCTGCCGCCGTTGGCCTCCTGGCGGCCGAACGCCGTCGAGCACGCACCGGTGAGGGCGGGCTCATCCGCCTGCCGCTGCTCGATGTCGCACTCTGGGCCACAGCCACGCTCGGCTATGTCGGCGAGGTGGTCGTCAACGGCCAGGATCGAGCGCGAGTAGGCAACCACATATACGGCACTTTCGGACGGGATTTCCGCACGGCTGACGGGAGCGACGTCATGGTCTGCCTATTCACGGCGCGCAATCTGCGCGGCATCGCCGAGGCGACTGGCCTCGGCCCCGCCTTCGACCGCATCGAGGCAGCGCATGGTGCGGACCTGAATGACGAGGCCGCCCGCTGGCGCCTGCGCGAGGACATCGCCGCTGCCATTGAGCCATGGATCGCCGTACGCCCGCTTGCCGCGGTCGCCAAAGCCTTCGATGCACATGGGGTCCTTTGGGGGCCCTACCGCACCTTCCGCGAAATGGCGTTCGATGCAGCGCTGGTCAAGGAAAACCCCCTGTTCGAACGTATCGAGCAGCCAGGCATGGGTATATGGCCGGTCCCGGGAACGCCGCTCGATTTCGCGGGCCTTGCACGGGAACAGCCACGACCCGCACCGCGCCTTGGTGAACATACAGACGAGATTCTGGCCAGCATACTGCGCCTGCCCGACGCCGAAATCGGGCGCCTGCACGATGACGGTGTGGTTAAGGGGCCAGACAACTTAGCCTAACGACCGAGGTCGAAGGGCATCTTGGCCCGCGCTGCGAACAGCGTTATGCTTCTTCACTGTGAGGAAATGAAAATTCAATCGGAATATCGAGAATGATGGCGCGTCCGTTAATCCTTTTGTTGATGCTCCTGGCGGTTCCCGCTGCAGCGCAGGAACCAGAGCGCATTGCCGCGCACCAAGACTGGGTGGCCTATGTGTACGGATCCGGCGACAACAAGATCTGCTACATCGCTTCCAGTCCCAAGAGCTGGAAGCCCAAGGGCATCAACCGGGATCCCGCCTATTTTCAGGTGGCGCATTTCCCAGGCAAAAACCTGACTGGCGAGATCCATGTTGAGGTCGGATATCCGCTGAAATCGGGCAACAAGCCTCGTGCCCGAATTAGGGTCAAAAAGAAAACGCAGGATTTCCGCTTTTTCGTGAATGACAGCTCTGCCTGGGTCACGGACGGGAAGAATGCGCCCGTGGTGGAGGCGATGAAAGCCGGCAGCACATTGGCCTTCACCGCGACCTCGGCACGCGGCACGGTGGTCACCGACAGCTATTCGTTGAGGGGGTTCACCGCCGCCTACAAGGCGATAACCAAAGCGTGCGGGTCCTGACGCCCAGACCTTCTCTCGTCGGCCTGCCCAAGCCCGCCCTGGCGGAGGCCCTCCGCGAAACGGGGCTTTCCAGCTACCGCGTGAGCCAGGTCTATCGCTGGCTCTATGTGCGCGGCGCGCGCGATTTCGACGGCATGACCGATCTCTCCCGGCGCGACCGGGCGACGCTCGCCGAGCGATTTTCGCTCGCGCGGCCGTGTGTCTCAAACGCCCGCCTTTCCGCAGATGGTGCGCGCAAATGGCTGCTGCGCCTGGCCGATGGCGGCGAGGTCGAGACAGTCTATATCCCAGAGACCGATCGGGGCACGCTCTGCATTTCCTCGCAGATCGGCTGCACGCTCACCTGTCGCTTCTGCCACACAGGTACCCAGCGCCTGGTGCGCAATCTGGACGCAGGTGAGATCCTCGGTCAGATCATGCATGCGCGCGATGTCTTCGGCGAATGGTCTGGGCGCGCTGTGCCGCTCGCCGACCGTGGTCGTCATGTCTCCAATATCGTGCTGATGGGCATGGGCGAGCCGCTCTATAATTTCGACAATGTGAAGGCGGCGATGGCGGTCGCAACCGACGGCGACGGGCTCGCGATCTCGAAGCGCCGGATCACACTGTCCACTGCCGGCGTCGTGCCGATGATGGACCGCTGCGGGGAAGAGATCGGCGTCAATCTCGCGGTCTCGCTTCATGCCGTGACCGACGAGTTGCGCGACGAACTCGTGCCGCTCAACCGCAAATACCCGTTGAAGGAGCTGATGGCAGCCTGCCGACGCTACCCGACCGCGAGCAATGTCCGACGCATCACCTTCGAGTATGTCATGCTGGCGGGCGTCAATGACAGCCCGGGTGAAGCGCGCGCGCTCGCGCGGCTGCTCGCCGGTATTCCGGCCAAGGTCAACCTCATTCCGTTCAACCCCTGGCCAGGCTCACCCTACACATGCTCCACGCCTGAGGTCATAGAACGCTTCGTAGATATCCTGGCCGCCGCCGGTTATACGAGTCCGGTCAGGACACCGCGCGGGCGGGACATTCTTGCTGCCTGCGGACAGCTCAGGTCAGAGAGCCGGCGGCCCAATGCGCGGGAGCGCCGCGAGGCAGAGCAGACAAGGGACAAGGCAGTTCTGGAGGACGCGCGATGAGCGACGGGGTCAAACGGGTGGTGCTCGCCTATTCGGGCGGCCTGGACACTTCCGTCATCCTGCACTGGCTGAGGGAGACCTATCGCTGCGAGGTGGTGACTTTCACGGCCGATCTCGGCCAGGGCGAGGAGCTGGAGCCGGCCCGCGTCAAGGCCGAGACCATGGGTGTGCAGCAGATCTATATCGACGATCTGCGCGAAGAGTTTGTCCGCGATTTTGTCTTCCCCATGTTTCGCGCCAACGCGCTCTATGAAGGGCAGTATTTGCTCGGCACCTCGATCGCACGCCCGCTGATCGCCAGGCGGCAGATCGAGATCGCGCGCGAGACTGGGGCAAACGCCGTCTCCCACGGCGCGACTGGCAAGGGCAACGACCAGGTGCGTTTCGAGCTATCATATTATGCGCTGGAGCCGCGCATCCATGTGATCGCCCCCTGGCGAGAGTGGGATCTCAACTCTCGTAATCGGCTGATCGCCTATGCCGAGGCCCGGCAGATCCCCATCGCACGCGGCAAGCGGGGCGAACCGCCCTATTCCACCGACGCGAACCTGCTGCATATCTCCTATGAGGGACGCGCGCTGGAGGACCCCTGGATTGAACCAGACGAGGAGATGTTCACGCGCACGGTCTCGCCCGCCGCCGCGCCGGATGAGCCGGACTATGTCGAGATCGATTTCGAGCAGGGCGACCCGGTGGCGGTGGATGGTGCCTCGCTCTCCCCGGCAACTCTGCTAGAGCGGCTGAACGGCATCGCAGGTCGTCACGGCGTCGGCAGGCTCGACATGGTCGAGAACCGCTTTGTCGGCATGAAATCGCGCGGCGTCTATGAAACACCTGGCGGCACACTGTTACTCGCGGCCCGACGCGGGCTGGAAAGTATCGTACTCGACCGGGGCGCAGCGCACCTCAAGGACGAGCTCATGCCGCGCTATGCGGAATTGATCTATAACGGTTTCTGGTTCTCGCCGGAGCGACGCATGCTACAGGCGGCCATTGATGCGAGCCAGGATCGTGTATCGGGCCGTGTCAGGATGAAGCTTTTCAAGGGTACCTGCTGGGCGGTAGGCCGTCAGTCGCCTAACTCTCTCTACCATGAGGGCTTCGCCACCTTCGAGGAGGACACGGTGTATGACCAGCGCGACGCTGAGGGCTTCATCAAGCTGAACGCGCTGCGCCTGCGTCTCGAGGGCCTGATGGGGCACTGAGGAGCGCGCTGTCAGCCAGCATCGGGATGCTTCCGCCCATACAGATTTCGCTTTAGCATCACACGCATCCCTTGCCGGAGGTGCCGCGCCCCCATGTTCGAGCCCATATTCGAGATTGAGATCATCCCCGCGTTGTCGGACAACTACATCTATATCGCGCACGACGCCGGCGGCGGCGCCACTGCAGTGGTAGACCCGGCCGAAGCCGGTCCCGTGATCGCCGCGCTGGAGCGACGGGGCCTCGAGCTTACCCATATCCTCAACACCCATCACCATTTCGACCATATCGGCGGCAATGCGGAGCTGGTTGAGTGCTATGGCGTGCCGGTGATCGGCCCGCGGGCCGACAGCGCGCGCATTCCAGGTCTCGATATCGAGGTCGGCGAGGGTGACAGCTGCACGGTCGGCAGAGAGACGGCACGGGTCTTCGATGTGCCGGGACACACCAGCGGCCATATCGCCTTCTGGTTCGAGAAGAGCCGGGCGCTTTTCTGCGGCGACACACTGTTTGCGCTTGGCTGCGGGCGCATGTTCGAGGGAACGCCGGAATTGTTCTGGTCCTCGCTCGGCAAGCTGCGCACGCTGCCCAACGAAACGCGTGTCTATTGCGGGCACGAATACACCCAGTCGAATGCCCGCTTCGCCCTCTCGCTGGACCCAGACAACGAAGCTCTCAAGGCTGCCTGTCAGCGTGTGGACGATCTGCGCGCGCGCGGCGAACGCACCGTGCCCTCCGAGCTTGGCGAGGAGAAGCTAGCCAATCCCTTCCTGCGCGTCGACGACCCAGACCTACAACGTCTCGTAGGCATGGAGGGGGCGGCGCCGGAAGCCGTCTTCGCTGAAATCCGCCGCCGCAAGGATAGTTTTTGACCCGCACCACCTCCTTATCCAGCGCGGAGCCCGTGCTGTTTGACGCGGTGCTGACGCCGCACCGCTCGCTACCGCCTGCGGGCTACCGGCTACTCATTGGCGGACTTGCTGCGCTCGCAGGCCTGGCAGGCCTCGTATTCCTTCTGCTCGGCGCCTGGCCAGTTCTGGGCTTTTTCGGCCTCGACATCGCGCTGCTCGCGCTCTGCTTTCAGGTGAATTACCGTCAGGGACGGCAACACGAGCGGCTCCGCCTCACCCCCGACGCGCTTACTGTGGAACGCATGAGCGCGGCCGGCAGGGTTGAGCGTGTGCAGCTGCCACCTTGGTGGCTCCGGGTCGAGATTGATCGAAGCGGCATACGGCCAGGGCCCTTGACGCTCGCCACGCACGGGAGGTGCGAGACAGTGGGCACATTCCTCGCACCATGGGAGCAGGTCGAGGTCGCGGACGCACTCCAGCAGGCGCTTGCGCCGCTCCGCGCCGGATGACCCCTGATCCCACCGTCGCACTCGGAGACCCACTATGCCGGATATCCCATTTGAACGCGCCAATTTCGACCTGACGGCCGCCCTTGAGGACGCAGAGCACCGGTTCGCCGAAGCCAACCCGACCAGCGCCGGCCTCTATGAGCAGGCCTGCCGCGCGATGCCAGGCGGCAACACTCGCACCGTGCTCTACTATCAGCCCTTCCCGGTCTCGCTTGCGCGCGGCGACGGCTGTTATGTGGAGGATGCAGACGGCCACCGCTATGCGGATTTCGTCGTGGAGCAGACCGCAGGTATTTTTGGCCATTCGGAACCCGCGATCCAGCGCGCCATCTCCTCTGCACTCGCTCAGGGCATCACGCTGGGTGGCCCGACGCCGCGCGAGGGCCGGCTGGCGGAAATCATGTGCGAGCGCTTCCCCTCGCTAGACATGGTGCGTTTCACCAATTCCGGCACCGAAGCCAATCTTATGGCATTGAGTGCGGCACGGGCCGTCACCGGGCGCACCGGTATTCTCGCCTTCGAGGGCAGCTATCATGGCAGCGTGCTGTCCTTCGGCGGCTATGGCAACCAATTGAACCTGCCCCTAGACTGGGTCATGGGACGCTACAACGACATGGAGGGCACGCGCGAACTCATTGAGGCCAATAAGGACAGTCTCGCCGCCATCATCATCGAGCCGATGACCGGCAGCGGCGGCTGCATCCCGGCTACGCCCGCATTCCTGCAAATGCTGCGCGATGCGGCGGACGAACACGGCATTATCCTGCAATTCGACGAAGTGATGACCTCCCGCCTCGGCCCCGGCGGTCTACAGAAGGCACATGGCATAACCCCGGATATGACTTCATTCGGCAAGTATCTGGGCGGCGGGCTGACTTTCGGCGCGTTCGGCGGCAAGGAGGCAGTGATGTCGCATTTCGACCCGCGCAAGCCTGGTCATTTCGGCCATGCCGGCACCTTCAACAACAATGTGCTGACCATGCAGGCCGCAATTGCAGGGCTGACCGAAGTATTCACCGAAAAGGCGGCGGAAGAGATCAACGCCCAAGGGGACCTACTGCGCTCCCGGCTGAACAATGCGGCCGAGACACGCAGCCTGCCCGTGCAGGTGACGGGCTACGGCTCCATGATGATGTTCCACCCGACCGGCACCGCGCTCACCGGCCCAACCGACACGGACGCCGCGCCCAAGGAGGCACGTGCTCTCTTCCATTTGGAGATGATGGCCCGCGCCCATTATGTCTCCCGCCGCGGCATGATAGTTCTCTCCCTCCCCATGGGCTCAAAGGAATTCGATGGGCTCACGGCGGCATTCGAGGACATTCTGGACACTTATGGGGCGCTGTTCTGAAGCAGAGCAGCACCGGGCATGATGGCTGGACTGGAGGTTCCTGCCCATCACCAGGGCGGCGGCGTCCATTCGGTGTCTTCATCCAGCGGATAGACCGGACGTGGCAGATGCTGCCAGCGAAACCGGTCCAGCACCGGCGAGGTGAGGCCAGCGGTATCGACCTCGAAGACCTGTGAGGGCGGAAACCAGGGCATAAAGCCCGCACGGAAATGGCCGCGCGACTTGACGCAGACGACCCGCGCCTTGGCGATATCAAGGCTGAAGCTCTCGAAGAACATCGGGTCCGCAGTCTGGTGGCGCGTGCCGATGACAATGACCGTGATACCCTCCGGCCCGCCGATCTGCAGCGCCGCCGACGGCCCCAGATCAACCAACCGGCCGCGCTGGATGCCGAGCCGTCCGACGAAGCGCCCATCGGTAAGCCTGAGCACCCGGGCGGGTGCGCGGAAGCCCTTGGAAAACTCCGTGTCACCCTCGCGGTTGAACATGGCTTCGAACTCCATGCCTTCGCCATGTCTATGCGCTTCAAGCGCCAGCGCCGGATCGAAGAAAGAACCGTAATAAACGCGTCTGGCGCCCGCATCGACCAGCGCTCTGAGCAGCCATGTGGTGCGCCCCTCGCCGCCACCGCCCGGATTGTCGCCCGCATCCGAAAAGATGACGGCGGGGCGGGCAGAGTCGGCTGCAGTCTCCAGCGCCAGAGACACCGCCGCTTCGACGGGCATGAGCACGCGCCGGAACCTCTGGCGTATTGACCAGCTATATTCTGCAATCTCGCGCGCAAGCGCACGCGCCGGCTCCTCGTCCTCTCGCCCCGTCACCACGATGGCGATGCCGTTCTTCGGCGTGTCCGAGAAGACGAAGCCGCCCAGTATGGTGACATTGATGATTTCGCCGCCCGACTCGCGCATGCGCCGCTGGCCGTACTGGATCATGTCCGCATAAGGCCCCTCGGCAGTCAGCAAGGTCACACTGGAGGGTGTGAGCGGCAGGCGGATAAATGCCGATTTCGGCCGCATACCGGCCAGCATTTGCCGCATGGCAAACGCCGCTTCCTCACCCCGTTGGCCCATGTCAACATGTGGATTGGTGGTGTAGCCGATCAGCATGTCGGCGGCCTCAACCAGCCGTTCCGAGAGATTGGCATGCAGGTCGTGCGTCACGATCACGGGCACGGCCGGGTCTACGAGCGCGCGCAGCCGAACCACGATCTCGCCGTCGGGGTCGAGCGTTTTGGTGCTGGTCATGGCACCGTGATTGGCGATGAACACACCGTCCACCGGGCCCGACGCCGTCAACATGGTCTCGATCCGCTCCAGACAGCCGGCGATGAAGGACCATTCCGCCGGACCCCAAGGCGGATTGTTGGCAAACAGCAGCGGCACGGGCTCCCAAGGGCCGGTCATGTCCATAGCTTGCACGAAGGATGCCATCTCGGGCGGCATGGCCGAGACCGGCGCGCGTGCGTCCGCCAGCAACGCTTCGCCCTCGCGGTAATAGTGCCGGCGAAAATCAGCTTCCGTCGCTGGCGGGGCGAAGGCGTTGCTCTCCAGCATGATGCCGAGCAGCGCGATGCGGGGCGGGCTCACGGGGCCGTGACTTCCGATCCCGCGCGCCGTCCACTTGGCACGATCTGCCTTTCGCGCGCTTGTCCACCGCCGGCAAGGCGCCGCAGGTCGTGTCCAACGGCAAGAATGGATGGCACGACGAACAGCACGAGCAGGGTTGCCGCCGCCAGGCCGGCCACAATGGTGAGCGCCACAGGGATCAGGAACTGCGCCTGCAGACTGGTCTCGAAACAGAGCGGCAAGAGACCGCTGATAGTGGTGAGCGAGGTCAGGATCACCGCGCGCAGGCGGTCGCAGGCTCCGTCCTCTATGGCTTTGTGAACAGATTTGCCGGCGCGTTCATGGTCGGCAATCGCCACGATGAGCACGATCGAATCATTGATGACGATGCCGGAGAGCCCAATCATCCCGATCATCGACAGGATGCTGAGGTCGAACCCGGTGAAGAAATGGCCGAGCGAAACGCCGATGAAGCCGAGTGGCACCACCGCCAGCACTGCCACCGGGCGGCTGTAGCTGCCGAAGACCCAGGCCAGCACGAGGAACATGCCCGCAAGTCCTATGGCCGCGCCAACACCCATGTCAGCGAAGGTCTCTGCCTGCTCCTCTGCTTTGCCGGCGAAACGCCATTCGAGGCCGGCTTCTTCTGCGATGCCGGCAATACCGTCCCGCTGGAGCGCAGCAAGCACGGTATTGTTGGTGGTGACGGTCTCGTCCACCTCCGCTGTCACAGAGACCTCGCGCCGACCCCGCTCGCGACGGATGACATCATAGCCGCTGGAGGGCGTCACGCTTGCCACGGCGCCGAGCGGCACCTCTGTCCCGTCCGGCCCGAAGAGATAGAGCGTGTCCAGCCCACCGGGGGGGGGCTTCTGCCGGACCCGCACTTCTACCTCTTCCTCGCCCCTAGCGAAGCGCAGCGCAATGTCGCCCCGGAAGGCACTGCGAATCTGATTTCCCACCCGTGCGGTGTCGAAGCCCATCGCTCGGCCCGCCGGCATCACCCGAAGCTGCATTTCGCGGCTGCCATAGGCGAGATTGTCTCCAAGAGCGCTCACGCCCGTATAGGAGGCAAGCAGAGCCCTGACACGCCCGGCCGCCTCCTTGAGGTCGTCCAGATTGTCGCCGGACAGACGCACATCGACCTCGCGGCCGGGCGGCCCGGCCATGGCGGCGCGGATGGTCAGCGAGTCGGCACCGACGACCGGGCCAATTTCCTCCTGCCAGCTCTGCATGAAGACATCGGTGCGCATGTCGCGCTTGTCGGACTCGATAAGCTGGACGACCACGGTCCCCACCGTGTCGTCGCTCTGACCGGAGCTGATTGCACCCGAATTGCGTTCGACACCCAGGATCGCAACCGATGTATGTAGAAGATCGGGATCGCCGGAAGCTTCAGCGACGGCACGGGCGCTCCGTTCGATCTGCAGGAGGCGCTCAAGAGTCTCCTCGCGAGTCGAACCCGAAACCATGCGAAGATTGGCGAAAATGTTGTTTGGCTCCACGGACGGAAAGAAGGTGAAGCTGACGCGCCCGCTTGCCGCAATGCCAACGCTGACCAGAAACATGCCAACCGCGAGCGCCAGCACTAGGTAGCGGTGGATGATGGCACGGGCCACCAGGCGACGGAACGGACCTTCGCGGAACCGGCGGAAGCCTTCGTCAAACCCCCTGCGGAAGCGTGAGGCCCGGCCTTCCGCGGCGGCGGCGAGCGAAAGACGCAGATGGCCCGGCAGCACCAGGAAGCATTCCACAAGGCTCGCGACCAGCGCCAGCACGACAATGATCGGAATATCCCGGATGATCTGCCCGATGATGCCACCGATCAGGATCAACGGCAGAAAGGCGGCGATGGTGGTGAGGCTCGAACTGACCACCGGGCCGGCCATGCGCCTGGCGCCCTGCATGGCGGCCTCCAGGGGGGTATCCCCCTGGCGCGCTCGGGTTTCGGCATGTTCGGCCACCACGATGGCGTCGTCCACGACGAGGCCGATGGCGAGGATGGTACCGAAGAGGATAATCATGTTGATCGAGTGTCCGAGCGCCCAGGCGAGCGCCATGGCAGCCAACAGCGCAGCCGGTATGCCGGCCGCGACCCAAAGCGCCGTGCGCGTGTTCAGGAACACGAACAGGACGACAAGCAAGATAGCCATGCCGCCCAGGCCGTTGCGGATCAGCAGCTCAATACGCTGGTCAATCAACTCCGCCGATTCGGCATAACGCTGGACCGTAATGCCGGGCGGCAATGTGGGCACGAATTCTTCGAGGAATTGTGCGGCGGCCTTGGCGGTTTCCAGTGCATCGGCTGTCGTCGCCCGCCTAACCACCAGCTCGACCGCCGGTCGACCGTTAAAATAGACGCGTGGCTGTTTGTCGTTCCAGGCCTCGGTGACCTCCGCAACCTCGCCAAGGGTCAACCGGCGCCCGTCCGGGAATGCTCGGACCTCAATGTCAGCGACCTCCTCCGCCGTGCGAGCAAGGCCGAGCGAGCGAATGCGCGAGACCGAGCGTATGCCGATATCCCCGCCCGGTATGTCGCGTGAGGCACCCGCGATGCGGCTCGAGATTTCCGAAATAGGCAGGTCAAGCGCCAGCAGATCGCGCTGATCCGCCTCCACCAGGATCCACTCGTCACGAGCCCCGATCGTCTCCACATCATCGACTCCGGCGCTGATCAGCCCGTCGCGCATTTGCAGGGCCCAGACCTTGAGCGTGCGCTCCGGTAGGTCCCCCGAAAGGACGATATTCAGCAGAGTTTCGTAGCGCACCACGCGACTGATCTGGGGCGTTTCGCTGTCTTCCGGCAGAGTGGTGACACGGGATATCGCAGCGTCCACATCCGCCAGAGCAGTCTGCATGTCAGTTCCGGCCTCGAAATCGATCGCGATGGTCGCAAGGTCTTGCTGGGAACTCGAGATCACGGCCTTCACGCGGTTTAGGAAACGCACCTCGGGCTCGATTGCCTGGACGATGGCATTGTCTACATCTTCTGCGCCGGCGCCTGGCCAGGCTACCGATACGACGATCCTATCAATGCCGAAATCCGGGAAGAACTGCTTGTTCATCCGCGAGAGCGCGAGGAGTCCGATGATCAGCATCGCTGCCATCAACAGATTCGCCGCTGTCGGGTGGCGGGCGAAGAGCGCAATCATGGAGTCGTGACCTTGACGCCGGGGGCGATTTCCGGGAAGCGCGTCGCGACGATGTGCTGGCCGTCCTCCAACGGCCCCTGCACCAATAGGCTTTCGCCTTCGCGCGCGCGGACCTGGACCCCGATGGCCTCCAGGCGGTCATCCGTGCCGATGCGGTAGACCCTTTCACCATCGAACACGGCAGCGACCGGCAGACGCGTGACGCCCTGCAATTCCGGCCCCTCAAGAAACAACTCAACAAAGGCCCCGGCGCGCAGGCGGGTATCTTGCGGCAGGGCGTCAAGGCTAGCGAAGGCAGCGACGCCGCCGCTGGCCGCGTCGATCTCGCCTCCCAGCCGCGCAACCCGACCCGGGAAGCGGCGCACCGTGTCGCCAGTACGCCAGATCACCTCAAGCCGGCGCCCGACCGTACCGTCCCCGGCGTCGAGTTCACCGAAGACATCGTTCGGAATCGTCAGGCCGATTTCGAGCCGCGAGGCGTCCACCAGGCGGGCCACACGTTCGGCCGTGCCGACCTGCTTGCCGATCTCCGCGCCGATCTCGACCAGCCAACCTGCGAAGGGCGCGGTAAGTTGTGTCTGCGCCAGGTCGCGCTCGGCGCGAGCCAGTGTCGCCTCTACCCGTCGAATCACCGCCTGCTGGCGCTCGGTGCGGGCGATGAAGCGCGCAACGGCGTTTTGTCGCTGACTCATAGCCTGCTGCTGACGGCTGAGTGCCAGCGCCGCGTCATCGACGGCCTTTTGCGAAATAGCCCCACGTTCACGCAATTGCTGCCTTCGGTCTGCCTCGCGACCAAGTAGGTCGAGCTGGCGGCGGTCTTCATCCAATTGGTCGCGGGCGCCAGCGAGGTCTGCCTCAATTTCGCTTAGATTCGCATGCGCTTCAGCAAGTTCAGCGGTCCTGAGCGCCAGCGCTGTTTCGAAATCAAACGGGTCGATGGCGATCAGCAGCTCGCCCTCCTCGACATAGTCGCCCTCGCGGAAGCGCGGCCCCACTGCTGTGATACGCCCGGCCAAAAGCGGGCGCAGATCTACTGACCGCCCGGCAATTACCTGACCGAACAAGGAAATCCGCGGGCGGGTCGTTTCCAATGCCACAATAGCGGCTTCGACTGCCCAGACACGCTCTTCCGGTGGCGCAGGTAGTATGACGGTGCGTGTCGCCATCATCGTGGCAAATGCGCCTACAGCTAACACCAGCACGAGCACCGGCAGCAGCACCCGCAGCAAACGCCTGCGCATCCGACGCGGCCGCTGCTGTAGTTGACCCGTCAAAGCCGAAGGCTCAAGGGGCGCAATATCTGTGTCGCGCGGTGTCACAGTCTCTCAGACTACTACTGTTTCCAGCATTCGTCCTGCTCTTCATTTCTCCTGCCTGGCCGAAGAGTCGGGGCCGGAACGTCGGTTCCGATTACGCATGCTTGCTGCCAGCTTGCCGCCGCGGGTTGCGATTGTTTATCCGCCGGGCACATATTGTAACGAATCGTAACCGCCGGCCCGTTGGACCATTCCGGGACCAGAGCGCCCAATGGGTTCTTCCGGCCTTTACGGCTGCTTTGCGGCCGTTTTACAGTGCGTTGCACCTTGCAGGCTTCATCGTCTTGGTGGCGGAAGCGGCTTCGGGTCTGGCATGTGGCAAAGCCCGGGAGAGCGTTTCGGATGCTCGGGGACATTCGGACGGGCTGCACCGCCGCAATGGCGTTGGCGGGCGGAAACACGGGGCCTGTTTCCTCGCTCGACGAATTCTGGCGTTCCTTCCGGGCTGCTGTTGTCGCCTTCCCGCTGTCGCTGCTGATGCTAGCCCTTGTCCCGCACGGTTTTGAGGTCACGGGCAAGCTCATTGTGGCGGATATCCTCGGCTATATCTGCACCTGGACCGCTTTTCCGCTCATCATGGTTTTGGTAGCCGAGCGCATGCAGGTGTTCCCGCATTACCAGCGCTTCATCATTGCCACCAACTGGGCAAACCTGCTGCAAGGCGCGGTCTTTACCTTCGTCGTGCTGGTCAACACCACAGGCATCATGCCAGACGCCATCTCGGCGATGCTATTCATGGGCGCCTGGTTCTGGATCTTGCTATTCAAATGGCGCCTTGCTCGCCACGGTCTTGGAATCGCACATTTCCCAGCGGTCGCCATCGTCCTGCTTGACCTCGCGCTGCGCCTCGTCATTGCCCGCGCCGCGCTCTGGTTCGGGGTCTGAGCGAGCCGGGCTTGTTGACAGCGGAAGGGCCGGACAGGTAGAAGCGGGAGCATCGGGGCCCGGATGGGTGAGATGAAGGTCGTTCGTTCGTTGAAAACATTGAAAAAACGCCACAAGGACTCGCAAGTCGTGAAGCGGCGCAGGCGCATCTACGTCATCAACAAGACGAACCGCCGGTTCAAGGCGCGACAGGGCTAGACCGCTGCGCGCGCTCGCGTTCGCAGTCCTTTTCGCGCTTTCAGGCGCCGCCGCCGCCGACCAGAACGACCCTGAACTGCCAGCGTTGTTCGAACGCCTCCAGCAAGACCTGACGCCACAGCAAGCCTCGAATGTAGACCGGCGCATCTGGTTGCTCTGGCTGCATTCCGAAGATGAGACAGTCAATCGCCTCATGGCCCAGGGCATGATCGCCATGCGGCGCGGGGTGCTTGATCAAGCGCTACAGCGCTTCGATGCCATCATCGCGCATGCGCCGGATTTCGCGGAAGGCTGGAACAAACGCGCTACCGTCCTCTACATGATGGGCCGCCACCACGAGTCCGTGGCCGATGTTCAGCATGTGCTCAATCTAGAGCCCCGCCATTACGGTGCCTTGTCGGGCCTCGGCATGATCCTGATCGCGCTTGGCAGGGAAGAGGAAGCGCTGGCTTGGCTCCATCGCGCACTGGAGCTCAATCCCTATCTCGACGAAGTCCGGCTCATGGTGGACCAGATCGGGGAGCGCCTGAAAGGCAAACGGATATGACCGCTCCGCCTGCTGCCACGCTGGCGCAATTGGAGGCAGCAGGCGTCGAGTCCGGCCGCCCGTTGCTGATTTCGGATGCCGACGAGGTTCTGTTCCGTTTCGTCGAGGCCTTCGTCGGCCATATCGGGGAACGTGGCTTCACCTTCGACTGGTCGTCCTTCCGCCTGACCGGGAATGTGCGCCGGACAGCCGATGGCGTGGTGCTGGACCAGACGCAGGTCTCCGGCCTGTTACAGCGCTTCTTCGCCGAGCGTACCGAGGATATCCCGCCAGTGCCCGGCGCAGCGGATGGGCTTGCCCGGCTCGCCCGCGCCGGTGCGCAGATCGTGGTGCTAACCAATGTGCCTCCCGCCCAACGCGACGCCCGACGCCTGGCCCTGGCCCGGAGCCGGATGCCCTATCCCGTGGTCGTCAATACAGGACACAAGGGGCCGGCCGCCGCCTGGCTCGCGGCGCGCAGCAAAGGCCCCGCCGTCTTCGTCGATGACGGGCCAAACAACCATGTCTCGGTCAAGCAGGCCGCGCCGGAGATCGCATGCCTGCATTTCGTAGCGACGGATCGTCTGGCGCGTCTGGTCGACATGCCCCCGGAAGCTGACGGCCGCCCGGAGGACTGGCCGGCACTGGAGCGCGCCGTCGCCGCGTCACTCGAGCTTACTTGTGGCGGAACGTGATCCGTCCCTTGGTCAGATCATAGGGTGTCATTTCGACATCCACCCGGTCCCCGACCATGACGCGGATACGGAATTTGCGCATCTTCCCAGCAGTATGGGCGATAATTTCGTGCTCATTCTCCAGTTTCACGCGAAACATCGCATTCGGCAGCTTTTCGGTCACGGTCCCGCCGAAGACCATCATTTCCTCTTTCGGCAAAGGCAAGCGCCCCTCTTACTATGGTGAGCTCTTTATTCAGGATTGCAGCCGGCCTCGTCAACCGAGACCGTCCGCACCCGCACCGCAAACCACGGCAATAACGCGCTCGTCCACGGCAGGGCGGTAGACGCCCGCCATCAGTGCAGCAAGCGCCGCCGCGCCGGAAAGCTCTGCTGCTACGCCCAGTTCGAACCACAGCCAGCGCGCGGCCTGCCGCATCGCCTCGTCATCGACCAAGGCGATATGGTCCACACTGGCAGCGATCAGATCCAGATTGAGCGCTGCCGAGCGGAGCGGCGCAAGCGTGCCGGCCTCAGTTTCGATCCGCTCAAGGGTCACCGGTTCGCCCGCTTCCAGGCTATTATGAAGCGTCGGCGCGCCGACCGGCTCGACCCCGATCACACGCATCCCGGGCCTGAGCGCCTTGAGCGCCGTTGCGATGCCTGCAAGCAAGCCGCCGCCGCCAACTGCGACAAGGACGGTATCGGCGTCAGGCGCATCCGCCAGCAATTCCAGGGCGACCGTGCCCTGGCCGGAAATCACGGCAGGGTCGGCGAAGGGATGAACATATGTCGTGCCTTCGGCTACCGCATAGGCGAGTGCGGCTTCATTCGCCTCGTCGAACACAGAACCCACGACTCTAACGCTGGCGCCCCAGCTGCGTAATTTCAATGCCTTCGTTTCCGGTGTCGATGCGGGCAGGAAGACCGTCGCCGGCAGGCCAAGCACGGACGCGGCATAAGCGACGCCAAGGCCATGATTGCCACCCGATGCCGTGGCGAGTCCCCGAGGAGCCTCGAGGCCGAGCGCCTTGTTGAGCGCGCCGCGCGGCTTGAACGACCCTGTCACCTGGAGACATTCCAGCTTCAGTAACAGCGACCCCGGTGCTGGCGGCTCGCGCAGCGCCGTCGCTTCCAGGACCGGCGTGCGGCGCACGCGGCCAGAGATCCGGCCCGCGGCAGCACGGATTGTCTCAAGGCTGACCGGAGCCTCCCTCAATGTCCCGACAGCTCCAGCCACTCGTTCTCGGTCAGGATCTTGATGCCGAGTTCCTCTGCTTTTCGCTTCTTCGAGCCCGGTGCCTCGCCCGCTACCACAAGATCGGTCTTCGCCGAGACGCTTCCCACGACCCGCATGCCGATCCGCTCCGCCTGCGCCTTGGCCTCCCGCCTGCTGAGAGTGGCAAGCGTGCCAGTAAAGACGACCGTCCTGCCCGCCAGCCCATCCTCCCCAGCGGGGCCGGCATTCGTGACCGCCTCCTCGACCGTCACTTGCTCGATAAGCGCCTCGACGATGCGCTTGCTCCGGGGATCAGAAAAGAACGTCACCAGGTCTTCAGCGCGCCCGGCCCCCATCCCATCTATGCCAATCAGCGCTTCCCAGGCTTCGCCCTCGCGCGAGGCTGCCAACACCGCGGCACGCTGTAGCGCCTCAAGGCTGCGGTAATGCCGCGCCAGCAGGCGGGCATTGCTTTCGCCGATATGGCGGATGCCAAGCGCATATAAGAAGCGATCAAACGGAATCTGTCTTCTACCCTCAATGGCTGCCAGCAGGTTATCTGTGGACTGTTCGCCCCACCCTTCGCGCGCCAGCAGGTCTGCGCGCCGGTCACCAAGCCTGAAGATATCAGCCGGCGTTTCGACCAGCCCGTCGGCAAAAAACGCCTCAATATGCTTGTGCCCGAGACCCTCGATGTCGAAGCCGCCGCGTGAGACAAAGTGCTTGATCCGCTCGACCGCCTGCGCCCGGCAGACAAGCCCGCCTGTGCATCGGCGGACAACATCGCCGCCATCGCGCCGCGCCTCCGAGCCGCAGACGGGACAGGTTGCAGGCAGGCAGAACGGTGTGGACTGTTCTGGGCGCCGGTCGAGCCGGACCGCCAGGACCTGCGGAATGACATCACCGGCGCGCTGGATGATAACCGTGTCGCCGACGCGAATGTCCTTGCGTTCGATTTCATCTTCATTGTGCAGGGTGGCGCGCGAGACCACCACGCCGCCGACCGTGATAGGCCGAAGGACCGCAACGGGCGTCAGCGCGCCGGTCCGGCCCACCTGGACGAGGATATCCTCCAGCACGGTCTCGGCACGTTCGGCGGGGAATTTGTGCGCGACTGCCCAGCGGGGCGCCCGCCCAGCGAAGCCCAGGCGCTCCTGCCAGTCGATCCGGTCCACCTTGTAGACGACACCATCGATGTCGTAATCGAGGGTAGCCCGCCGCGTGCCGATGGCCCGATGGGCTTCGATCAGCCCCGCCGTGTCTTTGACGCACGCACCGTTCGGCTCGACATTGAACCCCCAATTCGCTAGCCGTTTGAGCCAGGCGGAATGCGTCTCCGCTGGACGCTCGCTGACCTCACCCCAGCCATAGGCGAAAAAGCTGAGGCGCCGTCCCGCCGTCACCGCAGGATCGATCTGGCGTACCGAACCGGCAGCAGAATTGCGTGGATTGGCATAGAGCGGCAGACCCTCACGCTCCCGTTCCTTGTTAAGCCTGAGGAACTCGCCATGAGCCATGTAGATTTCGCCGCGCACTTCCAGAATGTCGGGCACCTCACCAACAAGGCGTTTCGGCACGCCATCGACGGTTTCTATGTTGCGCGTGACATTCTCGCCCTCGCGCCCGTCGCCGCGCGTTGCCGCCTGCATCAACCGGCCGCCTTCGTAACGTAGTGCAAGGGAGAGACCATCGATTTTCGCTTCCGCTGTCATAGCAAGTGGCGTCTCGGACGACAGGCTAAGGAACCGCCGCACTCCCTGGACAAACTCGGCCACATCCTCCTCGTCGAACGCGTTACGCAGCGACAGCATCGGGCGCGCATGAATGACCTTCTCGAACCCTTGCGCAGGCCGAGCACCAACATGGCGGCCGGGACTGTCAGCTGGCGCACGGTCCGGAAAGCGCGCTTCCAGCGCCTCGAAACGGCGCCTGAGCGCGTCGTAGTCCGCATCCGATACGATCGGCGCATCCTCGCCGTGATAGCGCCGATCGTGGTCGGCGATTTCGACAGCAAGCCGGTCCATTTCCGCGGCTGCGGCCTCTACCTCTATCCTGTCCGGATCCACCGTCATCCGCCCTCGCCCAGGATCAACGCTCGGGCGGCCCGCCGGGCAGCACCCGTTATCTTGGCGCCAGCCAGCATACGTGCAATTTCCTCTTCGCGCCCATCCTCATCGAGCGCCGTCACAAAGGTATGCGCGTCGTCTTTGGATACCTGGAAATGGCGGGAGGCGCGCGCCGCCACCTGCGGCGCATGGGTGACGACCAGCACCTGCCCTGACTGCCCGAGAGCCGCGAGGCGTGCACCTACTGCGGCTGCTGTAGCGCCACCGATTCCGGCGTCCACCTCGTCAAAAATCATCGTAGGCCCACACGCCGCCGCTAATGCCGCTTTGAGCCCGAGCGCAAAGCGTGCAAGTTCGCCGCCAGAGGCAATACGCGCGAGCGCTCCGAAGGGTATGCCCGCATTGGTGCGGATCTCGAAACGCACCTGGTCCGCGCCCGACGCCCCTAGCCGACCCGGCTCCAGCGTCACGCGAAACGACGCCTTGTCGAGTTTCAGCGGCGGCAACTCGCGCCCAACTGCGGCTGCGAGCGCAGAGGCCGCCTCCCTGCGCCCAACAGTGAGTGCCGCAGCAGCTCGATCGAATGCCGCCCGCGCCCCTGACGCCGCTTCTTCCAGCTCGGCAACGCGAGCACCGCCTTCGTCAAGCATCTCGACGCGCCGACGCATCTCTTCCAGACGTCCCGGTAGGTCTTCCACTTCGATCCGGTATCTGCGCGCCGCATCGCGCAGCGCAAACAACCTGGCCTCGACTGCGTCCGCAGAAGCCTCATCATCCTCGATTCGACCGCCCAGCGCCCGGACCAGCCGCTCCGCTTCCTCCGCCTCCACGGTCGCCCGGTCAAGCGCCGAGAGCGCTTCGTCAAACAACCCGCCCGCTTCCCCGCCAGCGCGCGCAAGCGAACGAGCGGCACCGCGCAGCGGGGCGGCGGCATCGTCTCCCAGAATGGCACGGGCTTCGGTCGCTGCCTCGGCAATTTTCCGGTGCGCCAAAATCCGGCGCCGGCGCGCGGCAAGAGAGGCCTCTTCACCGGGCTGCGGGGCCAGACGGTCGAGCGTTTCCAACTCCGCTTCCAGTTCCTCCCGCGCGGCGCGGTCACGCGCCAGCGCCGCTCGCGCCGCCTCTGCATCTTCTTCCGCCAGGACCCGGGCCCGCCAAGCATCTGCCGTTGCCTCGACGAGGCTGTCATGACCGGCGAATAGATCGAGCAGACCGCGGTGCGAGCTTTCATCAAGCAAGCCTCGCTGCTCGAACTGCCCGTGGACCTCGACAAGCTCCCGACCCAGCCGTCGCAGCAGGCCTGCCGCCACGGGTATGTCGTTTACGAAAGCACGGGAACGCCCGTCCGGGCCCAGCGTCCGACGCAACACCAACTCCTCCGCCGCATCGATGTCTAGGTCCTGCAGCACGGCTGCGACGTCTTCCGGAGGCTGTTCGAAGCTGGCGGCGACATCGGCACGCTCTGCGCCAACGCGGATCAGACCGCTATCGGCGCGCGCGCCCAAGGCAAGGCCGAGCGCATCGAGCAGGATGGATTTGCCTGTACCGGTCTCACCGGTGAACACGGAAAGGCCTGGACCAAAGGAAAGGTCGAGCTGTTCGATCAGCACCACATTGCGGATGAAAAGCCCGCACAGCATGGCAGCAAGGCTATCCCTCGGACGGCGTCGGAGGGACCTCTGTCGGCGGCTGAGGCGCTCCGTTTGCTCCTCCGACCCGTTCCTGCTCGATCCGCCGGGCACGCTCCATGAGATCCTTATCCTCGGCGGCGCGCTCCTCGGCCAGCGCCTTTGCCAGTTCCTCGGCGCGCTCGCTGCCGCCGCCGATGGTTTTCTCTGGATCGAACAGGGCATTCCAGTTACGCGAGACCCAGCCCTTGTCCTCAACCCCCGATACAGTTTCGCCCTTTTCGACAAGGTTGTAGCTGTCGGCGTACCATTCATTGCCGGGATAGTTGTGTTGAAGCACAGCGGCTACCCGGACCGCTTCGTCATTCAGCCCCAGGGCGGTATAGGCTTCCGCCAAGCGGTGCAGGGCTTCAGGTACATGAGAGGTGGTCTGGTATTCCTCCACGACGACACGGAACCGGTTTATCGCGGCCAGCAAATGGCCCTGACCGAGGTAGAAGCGGCCTATGCTCATTTCTTTTCCGGCTAGGTGGTCCCGCGTCAGGTCGAGCTTCAGCCGGGCATCATCCGCATAGTCGGTGTCCGGGAAACGCCGCACTACCGCCTCCAGCGCCGCTCTGGCCCTGCGCGTCAAGCCCTGGTCACGGCCGACGTCTGATATTTGTTCGTAATAGGAGATCGCCGCCAGGTAATACGCATACGCAATGTCAGGATTCCCTGGATGAAGCTCGATATAGCGCTCGACCGCAGCGATCGCTTCGTCATATTGGTCCGCTTGGTAATGAGCGTAAGCGCCCATCAATTGCGCCTTTGTTGCCCAGACGGAATAGGGATGCTGCCGCTCGACTTCGTCGAAGCGCTGCGTAGCGACCTCGAAATTACCCCCGAGCAGCGCATCCATGGAACTGTTGTACAATTCCTCTACCGGACGCTCCACATACTCCTTGGGACTATCCGAACTGCACGCGGCAAGCGCTCCTGCTGCGAACAGGACAGCGAGGATATTTCGCCAAAGACGACCGTATGCCCGACTCACGGCACCCTCATGGCAAAGCGGAAATGCGGGCGTAGTTTACGACATGCCCAGCCTGAAGCATAGGTTCAGGCGACGACCCGTTCGATCTCCGCCGGGGCACCTTCCCATTGCCATGCCGACTCGTCGGCAAACAGCGCCCGCAATAAGAGGTTATTGAGCCGATGCCCCGATCTGTAACCCTGGAACGCACCGAGAATAGGGGCCCCCGCCAGGGCAAGGTCGCCTATGACATCAAGCACCTTGTGGCGCGCTAGTTCGTCGGGGTAGCGCAAGCCGCCATCGTTCATCACACCGTTCGGGGAAATCGCCACGGCATTGTCCAGCGAAGCCCCCTTGGCGTAACCGCGCGCGCGCAGCCATTCCAGTTCGTGCAGGAAGCCGAAGGTACGCGCCCGGCCTACCGCCTCGGAAAAACTCTGCTGCATAGAATCGAAATCAAAACGCTGGATGCCGATTTGAGGGTGGTCGTAATCGATGGTGCAGGAAACGCTGAACCGGTCCGACGGCAGCAACCGTGCCCAGCTTTCGCCATCCTGCACCTGGATCGGCTTGATAACCTCGATCCGACGTCGCATATGCGAGGGCTGAGGCCGCACGCCAACGCAGCCGATGAGAAAGGTAAAATCGTCCGAACTACCGTCCATTATCGGCAATTCCGGCGCATCGACCTCAATCGTGGCATTATCAACCCCAGCGCCGGCAAGCGCCGCTAGAATATGCTCCGACGTTTGTATGCCAACACCATATTCGTTGGACAACACGGTGCTTAGCGTCGTGTCGACGACCCTGTTCCATCTCGCGGGAACCAGACCAGACTCGTCCGCAATGTCGAGGCGCCGGAAGACGAGCCCGTACCCCGGAGGGGCCGGCCCCAACGTCAAATGAACTTTGCGCCCACTGTGGATCCCCACACCTTCGCATGCAATCGACGACCGTAAAGTACATTGGCCGTGGTCCACTCGGGCCGAAAGACGTTCTACTGCTTTTCGTTCTCGTGCGCCCATTGCGTTGTAATATAAGATCCCAAATCGGCGAATCGGTAAGGGAAGCATAAAGAGGTGCTTCGCCGCTCCACAAGTCACGCTTTGTTAAAGGATGTTACGGTGGGATCTGCTTGGGGCGTCCTGCCGCTCAAGAATCCGGAAAACGCAAAAACTCGGCTGGCCCCCGTGCTAACTGACGACGAGCGGCAACAATTGTTTCGCTGCATGGCGGAGGATGTCCTCGCAGCGCTCGCTGGCACCAGGGAGCTGGAAGGGACAGTGGTCGTCACCCGCGACACCTGGGCTCAGGCGCTCGCCGAGCGATACGGCGCCGCGGTGCTGGAAGAAGACGCGAACCGGGGCCAGAACCCGGCCGTCACCGAGGCCGCCGCAGCGCTTGCCGGCGCCGGCGCCGGCACGGCGCTGGCCTTGCCCGGGGATGTACCTCTCGTCTCACCGGCCGAAATAGGGCAAGTCCTCGCTGCCCACGGGCCGGCACCGTCCGTAACTCTCGTGCCTGCTGGCGACGGCCGGGGAACCAATTGCGTGGCTTGCTCGCCACCGAACGCGATCCGGTTCCGTTTCGGCCATAACAGCTTCGCGCCGCACAAGGGCGAAGTACGCGCGTGCGGCATCGAGCCGCGCATCGTTGAGGGGCTCTCCGGCATCGCCCTCGATGTGGACAAGCCCGGGGATTTACGCATGCTGCTGACTTGGGGTGGCACCTGCCGAGCGCTCGCATGGCTGGACGGCACCGACATACCGGCGCGTCTCGCCGGTGGGGGGAGGAATAGATGACGGCACTTCAGTTCGGGATCATGAACCGGGGACAATTCCCTATCAATGACGACCCGAAGCGGCGTTGGGACGAAATGGTGGTACAGGCCCGCACCGCTGAGCGGCTCGGATTCGATTCGATCATGAAGGGGTCACATTACAGCTCCTGGCCGCTGATGGACTTCCAACAAGTGCCCTTTCTCGCGCGCATGACTGCCGAATGCCCCTCGCTGCGCCTGCTCTGCGGCATATGCTTGTTGCCCTTGCACAAGCCGCTCGATGTCGCCGAAATCTTCGCCAATATCGATGTGATGAGCGGCGGAAAGCTGATCTTCGGCATAGGGCTCGGCTACCGGGAAGTGGAGTTCCGGGCGTTTGGTACGACACAGAAGGACGCCGTGCCGCGCTTCATCGAGAACCTCGAAGCGGTCCGCCGGCTATGGACCGAAGACCGGGTTACGATGAAGGGCTCGCATTTCGAACTCATCGAGGCCGCCTGCACCGTCAAGCCGATCCAAAAGCCAACGCCTCCCGTCTGGGTTGGCGCCAATGCCGACCGGGCAATCGAGCGCGCTGCCAGACTGACGGATGCCTGGTTCATCAATCCGCACAACACGGTAGCCACGACGGCTCGGCAGATGGAGGTCTACAAGCGCGCCCTCGATAAGGCGGGCAAGGCGATGCCAGCGGAGTTGCCGATGATGCGCGAGGTGGTGGTCGGCCGCTCGCGCGAGGAGGCGATCCGTACCGCCGAGCCCTATCTGATGGCGAAATACCGAGCCTACAAGGAATGGGGTCAGGACAAGGTGATGCCGGAAGACGATGGCGATTTTGGCCAGGACTACAAGGACCTGCTCAAGGATCGGTTTCTGTTCGGCTCGCCGGACGAAGTGGCGGAACAGATTATCGGTTACATCCGCCGCTTCGGCATCAACCACTTCGTGTTCGGGATTCAGTTCCCCGGCATGCCGCAAAGCATGGTCCTCGACGAAATGGCGATGCTCGCCGAAGAGGTAATCCCAAAAGTCCGCGCCGGCACGTAGCCAGACATTGGGCGTCCCGCCTTCTGCCCTCGCCTACTCGGGATCAGAAAGTGAGCTTGGCGGCGCCTAACATGCGCAGAGTACGGCTGTCCTGGACTAGCAGTGCGATCCCGCCGGCCTTGTCCTGCGCCGTGTCGACCTCAACCTCACCCGTCACCGCGGCACCATCCCACCGGCCGACCTCGACGATCTCGCGCACGACATTGCTGTAGCTGATATGCCGGCCGGCGTTTTCGCCCCGCGAGATATCCTGGTCGAGCTTGCGGGCAAAACGCATCAGCATGATTTGCCCAGCACCCTCTCCGGCCGGCAGGGAATAGGCAAGACGGGTCGGCCCGCGCCATACGAGGCTGACCGCAAGGCGCTTAGCCGACATGGCATTTGCCTGGACGATGGCCGCCTCAATCCGCTCCGCATAGGAGCCGACCACATCATAGCGTCCGTCGATCACCATTTGCGGGGTATAGACATTGTGACGGCCGAGCGCCGGCCTGTAGGCATATTGCCGCTCGGTGCCCGCTTCGGTAGCGAAACGGTCCCGCCAGCCGAGCCGGTCCCAGTATTTCACATGGAAACCTAGCGCGACCACATCCTCCCGGTCCGCCAGGCGGCCAAGGATCCTGTCTGCCGGCGGACAGGAGGAGCATCCTTGGGATGTGAAAAGCTCGACCACCACCGGCTTCGAGGCATCCGCCCAGGCAGTGGTGGACAGGCTGGCCGCGGCCAGCAGGGCCCGAGCAACCAAAGCTGCCATCCGAACACCACCACCGCGGGACTTCAGCGGGACGTCGATCAACCGGAACTCTCTGCGATCGCCCATCGTCTCCGGAGTGGCGTCACCCCCATCCGGACGCGGTTCGGTGGGCTCGACACCGTGGCCTTCCGCACGCGGCACGCCAGAAATCGGCCATGCCTCGATACCGTTGGATTTCATCATATACCTCCCTTGCTGGCCCGTTCGACGCCCTCCAGCGCATACAGATGGCCTATGCCTGCATGCTCGCTGGCCCTACCCCGTTCCGCAATAAAAATCGATGGTGGGCTGGCACATAACGGCAGCGCAGGCGCTTCTTGACAGGGACGGCAAAGCTTTGCATCCAGAGGGCTTCACAGGGAGGCAGGACAATCCTGCGCCCGATGGCTTTCCCTACAGTGCGCTCAATGCAGGACGCCCGATGCAGGCTCTACCAGCATGACAATGCCCGAACTCCAGTGTCGACTTGACCGCGCCGCACAGCGCCATGAGACGCCCTGCGGCGACGGCAGCCTGGTCTGGCGTGAATGGGGTACCGGGCGCACCGTGCTGCTGCTGCATGGGTCCTTCGGCTCCTGGACCCACTGGCTGCGCAATATCGAGGCACTCGCGGCGCGTTTCCGGGTCCTCACCTGCGATCTGCCAGGCATGGGCGAAAGCAGCCTGCCGCCCCTGCCGTTCGACGCCGGCAGCCTCGCCGACATTCTGGTAGCAGGGCTGGAGACACTGGCACCGGAATCGTTCCATCTCGTTGGCTTTTCCTTCGGTGGCATTGTCGGTGGTCATGTTGCCGTCCGCATGCTGCCGCGCGTCATCAGCTACACCGCCATCGGCTCCAATGCGCTCGGTCTGCCGATGGCGGCAAGGGCACCCCTCCGCAAGCCCAGCCGGACCATGAGCGAGGCCGAGATTCTGGATCTCCACCGTTACAATCTTGGCCTCCTGATGTTCGGCGACCCGGCGCGCATCGACGCCCTTGCGGTCACGGTGCAGAATGCCAATACACGCCGCGCGCGCATCCGCTCCGGCAACATCCCCGCCGGTAACAGCCTCGCCCTCAGACTCGGCGAGATAGCCGAGGCCGGCCTGCCGATCCAGGGTATATGGGGCGAGCGCGACGCCACGGCCGGCGCCATGCTCCATACCCGGCGGGACATGTTCCGCAGGATCCAGCCTGACTGTGCGTTTCATGTCGTTCCCGACGCCGGCCACTGGGCCGCATTCGAGGTGCCGGACGAGATCAACCGAATCCTGACCGAAAGTTTGCCCATCATGGAGGTCTCTGCATGCACACCCTAGAAGCCATAGCCACCCGCCGGTCCGTCCGCGCCTTCAAGCCCGACCCGGTGCCAATAGACACGATCCACAAGATCCTGGAGGTCTCGGCCCGCGCGCCCTCCGGCACCAACATGCAACCTTGGAAGGCCCGGGTAGTGACCGGCGCTGCGCGCGAACGGCTGGTCCAGGCCGCGCTCGCCGCTGGCGAAAGCGGGAAGACACTGGATGCCGAATACAAATACTATCCAGATCGTTTCCCCGAGCCTTACCTGTCACGCCGCCGCAAGGTCGGCTGGGACCTTTACGGCTTGCTCGGCATCCAGCGCGGCGAAGCAGAGAAGATGCACGCCCAGCACGCTCGCAACCAGATGTTCTTCGATGCCCCAGTCGGCATCATCTTCAGCGTGGACCGCGTGCTGGAGATCGGAAGCTGGCTCGATTACGGCATGTTCCTCGAGAATGTCATGGTAGCCGCGCGGTCCTTTGGCCTGCACAGTTGCCCGCAGGTCGCGTGGGCGCCCTATCATGAGGTCGTTCGCGACACGCTCGGCATGCCGAAAGAGGAAGTCATCGTCTGCGGCATGGCGCTCGGCTATGAGGACGAGGACGCCATAGAGAACAGTTTGCGCACCGAACGCGCGCCGTTATCCGACTGGGTATGCTTCCACGATGAGTGACACAAAGAATGAGTGATACGGGCCGACAGCACGTTGGGCCCGGGCTTTGCGGTTCAGGAGGGCATCCTTGAGTGCCTTCGAGACGCTCCCACCCGTCCGCGGGTTCCGCCCGGTGCAGGCCGGGCGGGGCCTGGTCCCGAAAACGCCGAACCCGGAAATCCTCGCGTCCTCGCCGCTGGCCTCGGCAATCACGTCGAACACGGCGTCCACCGCGCCCTTGGCCGCGGACGACGCCAGCTCCGACCGTTCGGCGACACGGCTTTCGAGCCCCGATCTGTTCATGGGGTACCTCCCGCATCCCGGTTGGCAGTCGGCAACTCGATTCCTACCGGGATCGTCGACGCCGGACAATTCAAGCTGGCGCCTGCGATCTCCGACGCCCGCCCGGATGCCACGTTCGCAGCACCTGTGCTGGTGCATACGGCGCGCTTGGTATAGTTTGGGGGACGCAAATCTCGCGACGGCACTACAGTCGGTGACGCCATGATGACCCTGGCCAGTTCTCCACCGGATCGATCGATGACACTCGAACAAGCGGTTTGGGTGGACCCGGGACGGATGAGCGGCGTTCCCTGTTTCCGGGGCAGCCGGCTGCCGGTGCAGCAGCTGTTCGACTGGCTGGCCGACGGCGTGTCGCTCGAAGACTTCGTGCGCGAGTTCCAGATCGACCGAGACGCTGCTGCCGCCGTGCTGCGCGCCGCGGGTCACTCTCTATGCGCCAGCAGCGCGATCGCTCGGGATCGACGGCCGACCACCTGAACGCGCATGAAGGTGCTCCTCGATCATGGAGTGTCCCCCCGCCTGAGACGGCCCCTGCAAGACGCGCTCGACGGTATCCCTGTCGAGAGCGCCCTGTTTCGCCGACTGGAGCGCCCTCACCACCGCTGAATTGCTGGTTCGGGCGCGCAGCGGCGGGTTCACGGTATTGCGACGACCGACAAGCGCCTGGCTCGCGAGCAGGCGCCATTTTCGCTCGCCGTGATCACATTGGACGACAACCGTTGGTCCGCACTGCGCTTCTGCTCCTGGCTGGGGGTGGCGCCGGGCACCAGGATCAGCGGCGGCAAGCCCTTGCTGGGCACACAAGCGGTCAATCCGGCAGGCGCTGCGCATGGCAGCCATGTCGGCACGAAGGAGCCAGACCTTGATCGGCGCCAGACATCGGGCCCGTCTTGCCTGAAAGGACACCCCCCGTCGCGATCACCGCCCGCGAACTGGCCTGCCTGACCGGCCTGCTGCCCGACGGCACGCAGGCACAAGCTTCTGCACCCTGATCGACAGTCTGCACACCATTGTCACCTCGACAGTCCCGGTTCCCGGGACAACTGCCGAAACCCCGCGTCTGACCATCGATGTCATCACGGTCCCCAATGCCCAACAGAAACGAGCCTACGAACTGCTCAAGCAGATCTCAAAACTGTGACCATCGATGACTTGTAGGCAGAACGCGTTCGGTTGATCGAACAGAACTACCTAATTCATAAGTAA
>JAPORR010000037.1 GCA_026710105.1 Alphaproteobacteria bacterium | reverse complement strand
GGTTTTTCTCACCCTGGAACGGAAAAGTCGGTGCGCAGGCCCGTATTGTGGCATCACTGCAACGGCCCGCGAAAATCGACCCAAGAAACATCATTTATGGTTTCCTTGTGCAAGGTAGCCCTCGCAGCAGGGTCGACCCCGAGCGGATGCGACCATAGACGACAGCAGGAGTTGCGCCGGATGGCGTGGGTCGGCGGCCTGCATGTGCTCGCAGCCTCCCGCTCCCATGAAACGGCGGGCGGAACCGCAACTCGAACCCCACGGAGCTCTTACCTGGCTGGTACTCGAGGCCATGAAGGGCCAACAGCAGTGGCGACCAGAGCGTCTCTGCCCGCGAGGTCATCGATTACGCCACGACCGGAATGCCCAATCTCGCAGACAGGCTCTCGCAGGAACCCATCAGCCAGAAACCGCATACTCCAGAGGCGCCGACTTTGCCATCACCGGACTGAATTGAAACCGAGACGACAACCCTCCTGTATGGAAGTCTGCCTCGCTCATTGCCGCATCGGTATGCTTCAGAAGCGTCTGGAGACGCCGATCAGCACCGCCTGATTGCGCCAGGAGTGGATCGCGATGTTCGAGCGGTTGCGCTCGTGGCTGTAGCCGATCCAGGGGGCGAAGTCTCCATATTGCAGCGCGCGGTGCAGGAGTCTGATCGAGGGCCGGATCGTGATGTCCTCCCGCACCCTGTCGAAGAGCGGGTCGCGGCCTGCGTAACGGCGTTGATGGATGGCCAGGCTTGGCGTGACCGACAGGCCGCCCCGGAAGGCATGGGCGAAGGACAGGCTCATTCCTGCCATGCGACTACCATGCCGGCCTGTGCGCGCAGACACATGTTCCAGATCGAGCCCGACCTCCAGTGACGAGCGGCTGCTCACTGCATGGACCAGGCCCGTCCTTGCCGTCCAGCGCCAGCCGTCAAGGTCCGGGCGATCATCATGGCTGAAACGCAGCAGATCCACCGATATGTTGAGGCGTGTTGAGGCTGATAAACGCGCACCGCCCCGCAGCCACGGGCCCAGACTGCGGCTGTAGCCGTCATTACCAAGCCAGCGCCGGCCCGCGCGGAGCCCGCCCGACAGGTTCGACCCATCGAGAACCCGCGCCGCTCCTGCCTCGACCGCCGCCGAAAGGTCGTTCCATTCTTTCTGCCGGTAACGCTTCGTCGACCCCGATGCGGCCAGCACGGCGCGCAGGCCATCACCAATCCGGGGTGTCCAGGACGCCCCACCTGACAGCATCACCCCGGTCCCGGATGCCTCCCGACTATCCTCATCAAGACGGAACGGCGCGCCGCCGATCCGGACCATTTCTTCCCGGGTCCGTTTCGCCGGATTGCTCTCCGGGGCCAGTGCAACAGAGACCGAGGCCGACCAGCGCTTGCGGTTGTCGATCCGGTCGAGGAAGCGCTCCACCGCCGTCTCGACCGAGGAAGGCAGGCGGTCTGCCATGGCGCGCTCGAAATGAAGGCGGGCCTTGTCGTCGCGTTCGGCGGCATAGTAGGCGGTGGCGAGTTCGAGACGCACCCGCGTGAAATCGGGACGGCGGGCAAGGATTGCCTCGAAACGCTTCGCCGCCTCACGGGGGCGGCCCTGCTGCATGGCAATCCGCCCCAGGAGAAACAGGCGTTCGATGGTCTCGTCCTCGTTCGCCGGGCGGGCCTGTTCCAGAAAGGCTTCCGCATCGCGCAGTCGGCTGGCGTCAAAGAGAAGCCGTCCGAACTGCATGTCGGTCGGTCTGTTCGGAAACTCTCCCTCCTGACCGGCTGCGGTCGCGGCGAACAGCAGCAGCGCCGCGACCGCCATGCGGACAGCACCTGGAGGCAAGTCCGGTTTGTTCTACTGACGGGCGCCGCCGAGCCAGCCATGTAACAGTTTGCCGTTATCCGCATGCGTCGCCTGCATCACACCGGCCGCTTCGGCGGCGTTTGGACCGTAGAATGCGCCTGTGACGCGGCCGCTATAGCCGAGACCCGACAGCGATGCGGACAGGTCATTGCCGCTGATCGTGCCATCCGAGATGGTGAAAGCACCGGGAACAGCCTGATATTCATGCCCGGCGGGCGCGAAGTATCTCTGGCTGTGCTCGAGATTGCCGATCATCCCGGAAATACTGCCCGCGGCGAAATCCGCCGACAGGGTCAACCGGCCGCTATAGCCCTCTGCATTTGTGACAGAGGCCAGACCTTGTCCCGGGCTTGGGTCAAAGACATGGGCAGCCGCCCTGCCGGCATAGGTTGCAGCCCCCGTCCGCGGCATGCTCGCGGTTCTTTCACCATGGATGACAGATACCCAGGAGGCACTGTCAAGTGAGGTTGAGTCCGCATCGGGATAGGCAGCGAGACTCCAGTCCTTGGCATTGAAATACCGCCCTTGCGGCACCCGGGCGGCAAAAAACGGTCGTCTGAATCCCCAGCTTTGTATCCCGTCTCGCTTGGACCAGGCGTCCGGAAAGCCAGCATTGGCATCAATGTCATCAATGTCCAGCGTCACGGTCTGACTCTGCCCGGCGACCAGATACGAGATCCTGTATCCGCCGGCACCGTCCGCCATGACGGAAGTTACCCGGTTGTCTGCATCCTGGGCCGTGATACGGGGCGAGGCAGAGGAATAGTTGCTCCGATCAACGCCGGCCGACAATGGCTGATTGTCGGCGCGTGTGCTGAAGGTGCTGGCACGCGAGCCGCCGAACCACCCGAGTGCAGTCCAGTTATCACCATCGCCCTCGGCGCGGGTCGCGTTGAGAACGCCTCCAACCTCTTCGGCAGCGGGGCCGTAGAACTCGCCCAGCATACTGCCCTCGAAACCGCGTACGCTCTCATCAAGGGAAGCGGTCGGATTGGAGTCCACTCCGGTCAGCGTCCCGGTGAATTGGCCGTTCACGATCCTGCCACCCGTAATCTCGAAACGCGTGGTCGTGGGCAGTTGCGTGCGGTTGCTCTCCCCCGGCCTCTGGATGCTCAGCCGGAAAATCCGTCCTTCCACCGTGGCGTCCGCAAAATCTGCAGTCAGCGCAACAGACCCTCTGACTCTTGAGCGCGCGACCCTGGTCGAGATGGAGTCGAGCGTGTTGTCATAGAGATCGGCATCTGTGCGTCCGATGTAAGTCGCCGTTCCCGTCGGCATGCCGCTCGTCAGCGTGCGAGCACCATAGGTCAGATACGACCTTGCCCAGTGTGCATCTGAATCGCCCGGATAGGAGGAGAGCATCGCACGCACATAATCGAACTCGCGATTCTCTCCGTAACCTGCGCCATCGAAGCTGCCGGTACGAGAAAACAGGAAATAGTCTCTCCCATTTTTCGTGATAGTGTAGCCTTGGTCCTGTTCTCTGAAATCATCTTTCGAGAAATGTTCCCGGGCTTCGACACCGTCGATGACATAGGTGACGTGAAATCCGCCATCGCCATCGCTGGCAACCGATTTGATCGAAAAGCGATCCGTTGTTTCTGCTGCCGGCGTCGTGCCTTCCGAATGGGCACGGAGCGATGAAGAGAGGGCCGAAAACGAGTTTGACGCATTCGGCAACAGCGCAGCCAGGGTATCGCCGGCCGAGGCCGCGAAGCGTGCCTGTTCACCGGCCTTCAAGCCGGTTGCCGGCATCAGTGAAACCGGGGTGTTGGGTCTATTGTCGTCACCGTTGTTCGACTGTGAGCCGCCTCCGCCGCAGCCGGCGAGTGCCAGCAGCGCGGCGACCGGCAGCGCGGTTGAGATCTTCAGGAGGGAAGCGATGGTCATGGCAATGTCTCCGATTGAGGATCAAGGGGCAGGTGATGGCGCACAGATTCGACCCGGCAGGACATACGGTTCGGGGTTGTGCCGCGATGGGAAGGAAACAGCAGGCGGGTTGCTGCCGAGCCGTACATGGCAATGATGGCGCGACAAGAAGCGCCCTCTGCAGAGAGCAGGCGCAACCCGGCGAACCGCCGGGCGGCGGCAATGCACTGCGGAAGGATGATTCCGGTCCAGACGATCAGAAGAGCAGGACGACCCTAGTGGGCTACAAGATACCTTGTTAAGAGGCGCGAGGCGCGAGGCGCGAGGCGCGAGGCGCGAGGCGCGAGGCGCGAGGCGCGAGGCGCGAGGCGCGAGGCGCGAGGCGCGAGGCTCATTATACCAACTGTC
>JAPORR010000196.1 GCA_026710105.1 Alphaproteobacteria bacterium | reverse complement strand
CCTCAAGGAACTCTTCCACGAAGCCGGCAAGGCCTATTTCCGGGAATCGCTGAAACCCTGGGACAGCAAGGGCTGGGGCAGGCTCGACCACACCCACACGCTCGCGACCCTCGAGGCCGAGAGCTTTCTGCGCCAGGTCGAGCAGCACCGCCATGAAGCCATCTACCGTAACGGCCACTATATCGTCGCCGCCGGCACCAGCGTGGCGCCCGAGCAGGAGGAGGCGATGCGCCCCGTCGTCGAGCAAAAGCTCGACAAGGTGCTGGCCCGATATCCCGACACGGTTCTGGTCCATGGCGGAAACCCGAAGGGCTATGACAGGCTGTTCGCCGAATGGGCCAACCGCAACAATGTGCCCCAGATCGCCGAGCAGCCGGATTTCAGGCAGCATGGCAAGGAACGGGCGCCCACGCTCCGAAACGAGAAGATCTTCGAGACGCTGCAGGTTCGCGGGCTGATCGCCTTCGGAAGCCGGGGCGCGCTCGTCGAGGACATGATTGCGCGGGCCGGACAGGCGCGCATCGGCGTCATGCGTATCAATCCCGCCACGGAACTCGCAAAACTGCCGACACCCGTCCTTGCCGAGGATCCGGACCGCACCTGGGAGAAGATCAAGACGGACTATGCAGGCCTCTCCCAGGCAGCAGATACCAGGACGCATCTCCTTCCCTGGCAGGAGGGCTTCGACGACTTCCGCGGCCTCGTCGCCGCGGCCATCGAAGCGAAACACCATCCCGAGGAATATGGCGCAAAGCTCAACGCGCTTCGGGAAACCCTCGATACCGAGGCCGGACGCCGCGATGCCGTCATGCTCCTGAAGGATCGCATCGAGGGCCTCACGGAGCGCCTGGACGACCTGAAGGAGTGGGTGTCGGCCCAACCCGGGCGGCCGGTCGAGCTCGCTCCCGGCTTCACCACCTGGCTGAGAGACCGCGATGCCACGATCGCACACTGGAAGAACGCAACCAGGAACCCGGAACTCAGGGATCACATGCCCCAGCTCGGCGACGATGCCATGAAGGCGGAGATCGAGCGTATCTCCAATCCCGATCTGCCCTCCCTCTTCCATCCCCGGCTGGAGACCGGCGCGCGCCACATGGAGCGCGTCAACAACCTCTACGAGCACGCCCTTGCCTTCGTTGACCGCGATCCGAACCTGGTCGTCTACTCGCCTCATTTCGAGGAGCTCCGCCAGACCGTCCAGCAGGTCGCCGGTGAACTTGTCTCACAGCCGGACCAGCTGCAGGACCTGAAGCAAATGGACGGTCGGCTCCAGACATCCAGCAAGCGGCAGGAGGAAGCCGCCGCCGCGGCAAGAGATCTGAACGAGGCCTGCACACAGGTTCTCGGATTCCAGCAATGGGCCGCGAAAACCGAGAAGCCCGTTCACGAGGCACCCGACTTCAAGGAGTGGCGGGACAACGCCGACAGGATCGCCACCCGCTGCGAAGAGATGCGCAGCAAGCCCGAACTCGCTGCACATCTCGAACGCGCCGGCGCCTCGGCCGAGTCAACCGCCGTCGCCGTCGCCCTCCTCCGCGACCAGCGATTCCAGCGGCCCATCCTGCCCGAACTCGCCAGGCAGGCCATGGAGACCCGCGAGGAAGCCTTCTCCATGAGCGCCTGACGCGCCTCTCCGGACATCACGACATGCCGCTTTCCTTCCACATACGCCCTGAACGGCCCTTCACCACCGTCTTTACCGAAATCGGCATGCCGGACTGGATCGATCTGCCGGAATATATCCGCACCTATGCCACGCGCGGGGCATGCAATCTTCAGCGCTGGCGCAAGAGACAACACCGCGTCGACTACGAAGACGACGAGCCCTATCACGACAACGCCTGCGACCTCATCAAATACGACTCCACCTGCTCATTCGAGGTCTACGAGCGTCTCCGCCTCGCCCACCGGCCTGTCTCCTTCTACCCCTGGGTCGAGAGCTCCGGTTCCCCGGAAGACGAGCCTGGACTGCTCGCACCGGACCGGCAGAACGACGCCGGCGGCGATTTCGACCGGCTCTCCCGGCAGGACGGCTTTGACGCCTTCCTCGGGCTGATGCGCCTCACTTCCGGAACGGCACACGACCCGCAGGAAGGCCGTTTCAAGGCGCTCATTCGCACCATCGAAACGCTCGCTGCACGCCGGTCCGCAACAACCGCCGCTTCCACAGCATCGGAGGTCCACCAGGCATGAAGCCCGAATTGCACGCCTTCTTCCTCGACCCTGCCGCTTCCGCACATGCAATCCATGCGGATATCGTGCTTGCCTATCGCCGCATGTGCGGCGAGGCCGGCGAGCAGCGCGAGCTCATCGCCTGGTCGGACGAATTCGAGGGCCTTCTGGACGACGTCCGTGACCATGTCCGCAATCCCGACGAAGACCTCGACGCGGACTATCTCGCCAGGCTCACCGGATTCCGCGACGAGCTCGGCGCCGTCTACGCCCGGCGCGGGCGGATCGAGGACCTCGGCATCGAGATCCGACAACACCTGGAGGAACGCGAAGACCTGCTCGACAAGCACGACAGAAACCCGCAGGCCGTTCATGACTACCAGAGCTGGCAGGAAGCCCGGGACGGAACCCTTGCCGAGGTCGAACGTCTTCGCGCCGACCCCGACATGGCGCCTCATATCGACCATGCACTCACCAACCTCCCCGAACTCGCCGCGACCCTGCCGCCACTCTCCGCGCGCGCAGCAGGGATGCCTGCATCGTCAGGCGAACCACCCACGGAGACTTCCGTCAACGCGCAAGCCGGGCCGGAGACGGCCACCACGCCACCTCCCCGGCCGATCTGGGCCGGCATGTCCGCTCCCGGCGATGCAACTGTCACGGCAGAAAACCGGAACGAGGAGCAGGCGCGCATCGCCACTGCCGAACACCGCGCTGCCCGATCGGCCGCCCGAACCTACGATCCCGCCGGCTCCTGCGTGTTCCGTTTCAATCAGGGAGACTGGGGCATATTCAGCAATTTCGCCCCCTTGCCGAAACCGGTCGCTGCCTCCGATCGCGCCTTCAGAACCTCCGAACATCTCTACCAGGCCGCCAAATTCCGCGAGTCCCCCGAGGTCCAGTCCCGCATTGCACGAGCGACTTCGGCCCGTGACGCCGCGAATATCGGGCGCTACGCCGACAACAGGCCCGACGCCGATTGGAACGACCGGCGCATCAACGCCATGCGCTGGGTCATCCGCATGAAGCGCGAGGCGAACCCCGCGCTCATCGACGCCGCTCTGCAGAAGACCGGAGACCTGCCGATCGTCGAACACGCCGGCACGTTCTGGGGAACCCGGCCGGAAGGGGGAAAACTTGTCGGCCAGAACATTCTCGGCCGCCTCTGGATGGAACTCCGCCAGCAGATCCGCGCCGGCGATCCCCGTGCCAAGGCTTCCGCCTGGGAAGATCCGATATCCTCAAAAGCAGCCGCCCGGGAGACCGGCGCGGCACCCGTGAGCGTCGCGCCCTCCGCATACGCCGACCGACATGCCACCGACGCCCCCGATACCTGGCAGCAGATCAAGGCAGGCTACGCTTCCCTTTACCGGGCGTCCGGAGAAAGACTGCACCATCTCCCCCATCAGGAAGGCTTCACCGAGTTAGTGGAACTCGTCGCCGGCGCCGTCAGGGACGGAAGCTGTCCCTCCCGGTATCGGGATCGTCTTGAAGCCCTGAACAATACGTTGCAAACCCAGAACAGCCGCTACAACACCGTTCTGGCCGCCCGGGATGCCCTCGACGACGCCTCTGCGCGGCTGGCCGGCCTGAAGCAGAAAATTCAGGCGGAACCGGGCCATGCCATCGAGACCATGCCCGGCTACACCGCCTGGCTTCGCGAGCGCGATGCCGCCGTCGAGACCTGGCGCAAGCTCTCCGCGGATCCGGCGCACAAGGACCACTTGCAGGCCGTGGCGCCCGACATGATGGCGTCCCGGATCGCCGAACTCTCGAACGACAACCTGCCGAGCATCCACCGGACAAACCAGTCGGTCCCTGCATCCGGACAAGGCGTCTACACGCCCTCCCTGCAGCCGCTCGCCCGGGTCTGGGACCGCGCGCTCGCCTTCGCCGACCGCGATCCGAGGCTCTTGGCATACGCACCGCAGTTCGACGAGTTGAAGGACGCCCTGTCCACAGCCTTCGACGAATGCCGG
>JAPORR010000235.1 GCA_026710105.1 Alphaproteobacteria bacterium | reverse complement strand
AAAACCACGGGGGGATTAGCGGCTATGACGCCGGGAAGAAGATCAAGGGCCGCAAACGCCATATTGTTACCGATACCACCGGTATGCTCTTCGGGCTGGTCGTCCATGCAGCCGATATTCAGGACCGCGATGGGGCGGTGCTGAAATCCATACGCCACGCCTGTCCCTGGCTGCGCCATCTGTTCGCCGATGGTGCCTATGCCGGGCCGAAACTGCGGGGCGCACTCGACAGGATTGGAAAGTGGACGCTTGAGATCGTCAAGCGTTCCGATAACGCAAAAGGCTTCGAAGTCCTCCCCCGACGCTGGGTCACGCATCTTCGCATGGCTCGGGCGCTGCCGGCGGCTCGCAAAAGACTGGGGGAAATCCATCGACTCAAACCAAGCCTGGATTGACATCGCCCACATCCGCCTCACAACTCGAAGACTCGCAAGGCTTTGCTAACTTCGAACCAGTTTCGAGTCAGGCTCTCAGTGAAGTAATGCCGTTGCGGTCCGCCGCTATGCTGTGGGCGACGATAGTGCAACAGGCCTCGCGGTCGAGATAGAGGCGACCGCTCAAGCAGTCGCAGGGGTGTTCTAGCTGCTCGAATAGGGCGGACTGCGGCGCGAGGTGCTTCCTACACAATCCGCGCCATCTTGACATCAATAGGCCCTGCAATACAGGATGCACTCATGGCCGCACGGTTCGATACGCTCGCCGGCGCCGAGGCACTGGAAGACGCCGGCATCGACCGGGCGCACGCCAAGGCCATCGCCACCCAGCTCCGGGTCTCTTCCGAAGCCGGCGAACCCGTTACGCGTTCCGAACTCGAAGCCGCGCTGGCTAAGCTCAAGACGGACTTGCTCGAACGCATCGCCGAAATCGAAAACCGCATCGGCGACATCGAAAACCGCCTCACCTGGCGCCTTGTTGGCTTCATGATCGCCGTCAACGCGCTCCTCGTGGCCGCGGTCAAGCTGATCCCCTGACAGACCAGGTTCGGCCCGCCGGAAACCGTGAAGGGATGGAAAGCGCGCGACATCAGCCTCACCATCCCCCGACATCGCGCACGTAGCGCACCACATCTTCGGCGGATCGACCGCCAGTTCGCGCCAGTTGATGCTGTAGGACCGGTCGTCCCTGACCGTCATCTCCAGATGGCCCTTCGTCCAGCGCCAGACGCCGTCGAAATGCGGGCCCTCGACCAGGTTGCCCGCCTCGTCCACCACCGAGAACCGGCCCTCGGGATGGAACACGAAGCGCTTCTCCGCATACGCCTCGCCCATGAACGCCAGCGACCGCGGATGGGCCAGGAACGCGTCCGTGATCTGGCCCAGTCCGCTGCGTCGGATTTCATCGCGGCAATGGGCACAGAAGCGGTCGCCCTCGACCGCAACGACCACGCGGGACCGCTCCTCTTTCTTCTTCACCTCGATCCAACCCAACCTGATGCTGATGACCTCAGTGCCCGCTGGACGACAGGAGCGGTCTCCCCCTCGATCAGGCCCTCAACGAAATAGCTACAAACGGTATCTTCTGGACGTGAGCAAATTTTGTACAAAGTCGAGCTGAGAACAGCAGAATGAGGCAAGGGCGATCCTTGCCATGGCGCGGTTCCCCGGTTTCCGTCGAGGCTTGATCGCCTGACGCGCATGCTCCTCCTGCCGCACCTCTTCGCGCGGTTCGCGTTCGAGCGATCGGGCAAAACGGGACGGCATTACGTCAATACCTCAGGCGTTGGGGGAACGGAGGAACGGGACCGTCGGGTTGACGCAGTGGGGGCGTACCCGATCATGCCGCTGGCCCGGACGCCCGGCGCAGGCTTTCCATCCGGTCGCCGTCGCCCGTCCCGGTTGGCGCGAGCCGGACCAGCGCCTCCATCCGCGCGACGTCTTCCGCGTATTCGTCCAACCGCCGCTGATAGCTCGCGCGGTTCTTGGTGCAGACGAGGGTATATGGCCGTCCACGCCGTTCCGTTTCATGGAACATGTCGAGGCGGTATGCGTCGATCTGCCGGTGAAGGTGCTCGCGCAGATCCTGGCGCAACGGAAACCGTGCCACGGAGGCGGCGGGGTCCCGGCAGAAGGCCTTCAGGTCCGTGCAGAGCTCGCAGTCACAGGGTATCGGCGCGGCAGTGACCCAGTCCCGGGGCGGTTCAGGCGGACGGGCGCTGCGCCGCAGCAGCCCGTCGGCCGCTTGACGCCACAGCGACGCATACACGGCGCTGCCGGCGAGACCCTCCTCCGGGCGCAGCGCATCAAGAACCGCCGGAACCCGGCGTTCCGTCAGGTCTGGCACCGGACGGTCAGCCAGGGCTGCGGCGGCCGTCTCCATCTCCCGTTCCAGACCCGAGCGCCAGGCAGCGATGAGCAGATCGCGAATCCCCGCAGCCCCGACGGGCTTCCTTCGTTGCGGCCGGTACCAGTCCTCCACAGCCGACGGCGCGTCGAGCACCGTCGGCAGAGCCGTTAGCGCGGCGCGCACGCCGGCCTTGAGCGGCTGGCCCCAACCGAGTTCGGGCGTCTCCCCCGCGCAAAGCAGCAAGGCCGCGATTTCGTCCGGTCGCCTCGCAAAGGCTGTCTCGACCAGGGCAACCAACCAGTCGCCCGCTGCGTCCGGCGCCAGCAGGGCGACAACGGCCGGCAGGTCGTCGTTTTCCGCGCCATCATAGCGCGGCAGCACCACCTCCCGCAAAAACCGCAGCGCGAGCGGCACATCGCCGATCTCAGAAAGGAGCCGGCAAAACCGGGCGCGGACAGCTCCGTTCTGTTGCAGTCCCTCCGTTCCGGCCCAGACGCCGATCAGCGATCCGACATGGTCGTTCAGCCCTGCGTCGCCGTCCGCGCATTGCCGTGTCACCCATTCCATGGCCGCATCAATGGAGCTGCCGGCCAGCACGACCGGCGTATCGCGGCGCGGCCATATCGCGAAGGCCGCCCGGCGATAAGCCCTCTCGACGGTGACACCCTCATTGCCGGTGGCTTCGTTCACCCACTGGCTGTCTGGCGCGGCATCGTCCAACGCGTCCTCCAGCAACAACTCGCCATCGCAGAGGGGAAGCGAGCCGAACGCAGGTTGTCGTCCCTGCGGATCAGCCCACCCTTCCAGCCATTGGACGCTGTCGAAGACCTCGTCCATTCCGATGTCGTCACGATCTTCGCCGTAACGGCCCCAACCGTCGTAGTGTTCGTAGAATGCCTCGTCCGGGCTGCCCGTTTCCTCGACATGCAGGGTGGCGGCGAACAACTCGAAACCGGCCCGCGCGGCTGCTTGGGCAAGCACATGCCCTCGCGCCGCGTCAGCATTCTTCAGCGCCGCGAACGACAGGCCGGCTTCGCTGTAATCGTGCTCCAGGATCCAGACCAGCTTGGCCGGTCGCTCCGCCGCATCGCGCCATAAGGCCAGTTCCCGCGCGATGGCCTCGATCCGGTCCGAATGGTCGGGTGCATGCCGGAGTATTTCTGCGGCATCCTGACGAAGGCAGAGGTTGAAAACCAGCGACAGCCGGAAGCCGTCATGCACCGGTTCGATCTCGTGCAGGCAATCGGCATAGAAGGCGGCCCATGCCAGTTCCGAGGGTTCCGAAACCGCCATGTCCACCCGTATTTCGCGTGCGCCGTGACAAACGAGTAGGTCTCCGCCGGAGCCAGCACCAGCCGCAGGCAAGGACACGGTCAGCGTCGCGATCATCCCGTCGGCCTTTTCGGTATCGCGATGCGCGGCGAAGAACCCGCCCGGTTCGTAGATCAGCAGCTTGTAGGGAACCGCCACCAGGGACCCGACAGAGCATCCGAGACCATCGGCGACGGCCTCCATGATCGTCGCGAACGTCTCCGTCCAGGCCCGGCCGCCAAGCCGGAAGCAGCTGGCGTCGATTTGCCAGCAGTCGCGTATCGTCGCGTCGACCAGCGTTTCGGCACCCTTCCCGTATGGAGCGGGCTCGGCCAACCCGATGAGGGTCTGGACCTGCGCATCCGGCACTGGAAAGGAGAGCGTCCCGGCCCCCTCCACCACCAGTACCGGCATCGGCACAAAGCTCCGCCCATGAGCGCAGAAATCACCCGGACGATCAACGGACGCGAGCAGCCGCTCAAGCCGCTCGCAATTCGTCGCATAGTCGATCTCGGAAGCCGACATGCGTCATCTACTCCGTAACCGGGAGCGGACAGAATACCACGATC
>JAPORR010000148.1 GCA_026710105.1 Alphaproteobacteria bacterium | reverse complement strand
CTGCAGAACACCATGCTCGCGGACCGACACCGCCAGCGCGTTGAGTGCTTCCTCGCCGAACCGCCGCCGGGGCTGGAAGCGGCCAGGCTCCAGCCGGTCCGTCGGCACCGGCCGGGCGCTGGCGGGCGGATCGTCGGCCGGGGCGTCGGGAATCAGTGTTGAAAGACCGCCGCCGAGACGTGCCGGTCTGTCGTTGGTCATGGAACGCCCTCCTCCCGGCGTAGGAACTCGCCGGCAAAGCGTATATAGGCCTGCGAACCGCTGGCTTTCATATCGTAAACGATGACCGGCTTGCCATGGGAGGGGGCTTCGGACACGCGCACATTGCGGGGTATGACAGTGTCATAGACCAACCGCCCGAATTCGGTATGGCCTCGCACATCCGCTTCGACTTCGGCCGAGAGGCGGTTGCGGCGGTCCGACATGGTGAGCAATATGCCGGCATAGGACAGGCTGGGATTGAGCGCGGTGCGCACCGCTTCGACGGTCTGCCTGAGCAGGACCAGCCCTTCAAGGGCCAGGAATTCCGCCTGGAGCGGCACCAACACGCGCTGCGCAGCGGTGAATGCGTTGACGGTGAGCAGGCCGAGCGAAGGCGGGCAATCGAACAGCACATAGTCATAGTGCTTCTGCGCCCCGCCCAGCGCGTCGTGCAGCCGGGTTTCCCGCCGGGGCACGTCCGCCAGCTCCAGCTCTGCGCCGAACAAGCGCGGCGTGGACGGCACGAGGTCAAAGCCAGAGAGCCCCGTGGGGATCACCGCATCGCCGAGGCTGGCGCCCGCCAGCATGAGGTCCCAGGCACCCGTCCGGCGACGCTCAGGTGCGATGCCGAGGCCGGTGCTGGCATTGCCCTGTGGATCGAGATCGACCATGAGCGTCCGGCGCCCGGCAGCGGCGAGCGCTGTTGCCAGATTGACGGCGGTGGTCGTCTTGGCGACTCCGCCCTTCTGATTGGCGATGGCGTGGATGTGCGTGCCGTCAGCCGGCATGGGCCAGGCTGCCAAGTTCAAGCAGTACACTGCCCGGCGCGCTCAGGCTTGGATGGCGGCGCACCGTCATCCGCCAGCGGGCGCGGGCGGCTTCGAGCTCCTTCTCGACGTGCGTGCCCTTGGGAAACAGGCAGATGCCGCCGGGTGCGAGCAGCGGCAGGGCGAGGCCGAGCAGCCGGTCGAGCGGCGCGCAGGCGCGGGCGGTGACGATGTCGGCTTTTAGCCGTAGGTGTTCGGCGCGTGTGTTATGGACCCGGGCCGGCGCTTCCGTGGCGCGTGCCGCCTCGGTGAGGAAGGCGGCCTTGCGCGCATCACTCTCGATGAGGTCGACCGGCCCGCCGCGGATGATGGCGAGCACGAGGCCTGGGAAGCCGGCCCCGGAGCCGATATCGGCGAGGCGTGCGCCGGGTGGGATGAGCGGCGCCAGCTGGGCGCTGTCGAGCACATGGCGGCGCCAGGGGTCGGCGCGCGTGGCGGCGCCGACCAGATTGATGCGTGTCTGCCAACGTCCTAGCAGACAGAGATGTCGGGCAAGACGGGCCGTTGTTTCACGTGAAACACCGGTCATGCGCGTGAAATCCTCAGGCGCGAGCGCGCTGGACATGCCGCAGCAACAGGGTGACGGCCGCCGGCGTGATCCCCGGCATCCGCCCGGCCGCGCCGAGCGTGGCAGGCCTGGCAGCGGTGAGCTTCTCGCGCGCTTCGTTGGAAAGGCCGTGGACAGCGGCGTAGTCCAGGCTCTCCGGAAGGCTGAGCGCCTCATCCTTTCGATAGGCGCGGACGTCGGCGGCCTGCCGGTCGAGATAGGCGGCATAGACGGCCTCGATCGATAATTGCTCCGCGATGGCGGCGGGAATATCGGCGAGCTCCGGCCAAGCGGCGGTAAGTCGCGTCCAGTCCACATCGCGGTAGCCAAGCAGGTCGAAGGCGCTGCGCCGCCGTCCGTCCGCATTGACTCGGAACCCTCGCGCCGCCAGCGCTTCCGGCGAGCCACCGAGGTGTCGGATGCGGACCTCCGCCGCCGCCAGTGCCTGCCGCCGCGCCTCGAACCGCCGGGCGCGCTCGGCCCCGACGCAACCGAGCGCTATGCCCCGCGCGGTGAGGCGCAGATCGGCATTGTCGGCCCGCAGCGAAATGCGGTATTCGGCGCGCGAGGTGAACATCCGGTAGGGCTCGTCCGCGCCGCGTGTCACCAGGTCGTCCACCAGCACGCCGATATAGGCCTCCGCCCGGTCGAACACCACCTCAGCGCCGGCGGCGTTGAGACCCGCCACGAGACCCTGGGCGGCGGCCTCCTCATAGCCCGTGGTGCCGTTGATCTGGCCTGCCAGATAGAGCCCCGGCACGGCACGGAGCTCCAGCGTCGGGCGCAACGCGCGCGGGTCCACGAAGTCATATTCGATGGCGTAGCCCGGCTGCAGCATAGTCGCATTCTCAAGGCCGGGAATCGTTTTTAGCAGGGTGCCCTGAACAGCCTCTGGCAGTGCCGTCGAGATTCCATTCGGATAGACCGTCGGGTCGTCCAAGCCCTCCGGCTCGAGAAAGATACGGTGCCCGGCCCGTGCCGGGAAGCGCACGACCTTGTCCTCGATGGAAGGGCAATAGCGCGGCCCCGGGCCCTCGAGCCGCCCGGCATAGACGGCGGTCTCGCCGAGATGGGCCTGCACCAGGGCGTGGGTATCCGGCGTCGTCGCTGTCACATGGCAGACGATTTGTGGCACGGTGATACGCTCGGTCATGGCCGAGAACGGGACTGGCGGGTCGTCTCCCTGCTGCGCCTCGAGCCGCTCAAAGGCGATGCTGCGCCCGTCCAGCCGGGGCGGCGTGCCAGTCTTAAGCCGCCCCAGGGGCAGGCGGAGCTGCTCCATCCGACGGGCGAGGCCGACCGCTGGCGCCTCGCCGACCCGCCCCGCCGCCCGGATCTCGCGCCCAATATGGATCCTGCCGCGCAGGAAGGTGCCGGTGGTGAGCACCACGGTCCCGGCGGCGAGCACCTCACCACCCGCCAGCACGACGCCCGCGACCCGCCCCTGTCGGTCGAGCGCGAGGTCCTCGACCGCGCCCGCGCGCAGCGCCAGGCCCGTCTGCGCGTCCAGCAGCGCACGCATCGCCTGGCGATAGAGCTGGCGGTCGGCCTGAGCGCGTGGCCCTTGCACGGCCGGCCCCTTGCTGCGGTTCAGCATACGGAACTGGATGCCCGCCTGGTCGATGGCGCGTCCCATGAGGCCGTCCAACGCGTCGACCTCGCGCACCAGATGGCCCTTGCCGAGCCCGCCTATAGCCGGGTTGCAGGACATGACGCCGATGGTGTCGAGCCTGTGGGTGATGAGCAGCGTCCGTGCCCCCCGCCGCGCCGCCGCCGCTGCCGCCTCGCAACCGGCATGTCCGCCGCCGACCACAATGACATCGAACCTGCTCATAGCCTGGTCCAATAGGACGATGTGCCGCGTAGGGCAAGAGCGAAGGGAGGAAAGGCAATCGCTTGAAGTGATCAAGCGGTGGTGCGTTTGATAGCGGAGAAGAGGTATTCGTCATCCCATGCTGCTGATTGTATCCTGAGTCGCTCATGGCCAGGCAATCGGAAAGACCATCGTCGCTAATGAGCAACCGCGACCGGAGTCACGCATTCAAATTAAATTACCTGATGTCTGCGATGCCTTCTCCGTCGATTTCGAAGGAGATTATGGGGATTATATAGAGGTCTCAGTTATGTCGAAAGTTCCGCCAGACTTTGGATGTTGGGTTTACAGCTACCAGTCGATACAGGCGAGAAAGCAGAGACGAGCGAACTGCTCCGAGAGGCTCTTGGTACCGCTCCAATCATGGCCAAGCTTCGTGTTTGTTCGGTGAATTATGCGACTGCGTCCCTCGCTGTAAATCTGGTTCACCACGACCTTCATCGTTGAGCCGCCAGGACGGATAGTTTGTTTTCTTGCAGTCTCCGCACGCAGTAATCAGCCGTCTGATGCCGCCTGATTTCTTGCCGCAAGCAAGCGCATCGAGCGTTGCAGTGAATTTCACGATACCTATCAGGGATCTTCCAAGAGATTGAAGTAGCGACCTGCGATTCCTCTCGAGCTCGCGAAGCTCGACGAATCCGGAATCAGACCAAGCATTTGACTAAGCTGATGCCAGAGCTACCCTTTCGCTCCCGGGCAGGGGTCTACCGCCGTTGCGGTGGTGATTTCCGGTGTGGTTCGGGCGAGCAGCGGGATGACCATGACGCGACGCGTGAAAGTCGGGGAGGCCAAGACCCACCTGTCGGCGCTGCTGGCGGAG
>JAPORR010000214.1:1136-4270 GCA_026710105.1 Alphaproteobacteria bacterium | reverse complement strand
GCAAAGTTGTCGGCTGGCGCCCCTCAGTGAAGTGATGCCGTTGCGGTCCGCCGCTATGCTGTGGCCGACGATGGCGCAACAGGCCTCACGTCACCGGCGTTTACGCCGATGCCAAAATCGGGAACGCCATAGTGCGTCGTCGGCTGGACGCCATACTCGGCACCGATATGAAACGCACTGAACCCGCCGCTCACGGTCGCCACCGATTCGTCGATGCCTCCGCTGCCTCCTCCAGACGCATCGGCTTCAAGCTCAACCTTGACCGCGAAGGTCAGGCCCATATCGGATTGAAGCGAGTCCTTGAAGTAGATTTCGCTGTCAGACCGAATGTCAAAGACGCTCTCTTGGGAGCCGTCCGCAGGTTCGGTGATGTCAGTTCCGCGACCCACTGTTCCATGTAGCCGCTAACGCCGACGCTAACCATGTCGGCTGACAGCGCCATCGCCAACCGGGCGGCCGACATTCTGGTCAAGATGTTCAACCTGGCGGATGCGTGGGGCTGGCGTCCCTCCAGCAGCAACCCGTGCCGGGGCGTGCCCCGCTTCCGGGTCGAGAAGCACGAGCGGTTCCTCACCCGCAAGGAGCGGTACCGGCTCGGCGAGGCGCTGCGGGCGGCCCCGGAAAAGCGGCTCGCCTCGGCCCATGCGGCGGCCGCCATCCGACTCCTCGTGCTGACCGGATGCCGCCGATCCTCGCGGTAGGAGCGAACGATCGTGGCCATTCCGGCCGGCGACATACGCCAGAAGTCCGGCACCATCAACTCGCTGCTGTCTTCGAGGCTGCATTCCAGGAACTCCTCTTCGCCCAGAGCCCCATCCAGGACCGAGCGCGGCTGCAATTCGTCCCCATCGAAGACCCAGAACATCGTCCACCCGCGGGATCCACGTGCCGCAGGACCTCGTGGCCCATCTGCCGCGCCAGGTATAGGAAACCGGCCATATCCAGCCGCCCCCCCTCCGGCAACGACGATTTCGTACGAAAACTGATAGTGGGCACGCTTCAGCAGTTCGCCCCAGCCCTTGCTGCCCGCGAGATCAAGAAACCGCCGATAGCCGGCTTCATGCCAGCGCCGAAGCGAGTCGTCCGGTTCGACCCCGGGGCGCCCCGGTGAGCGAAGCATCGGTTCGAGACCCGCAAGCAACCCCTGCTTTTCGTGAAGTACGCAACGGCGAATGAGGGGCGCCCACTGTTCCGGCCTCGTGATCGCCACCGATTCCGGACCGGGTCCCCGCGTGTAATGCGTCCCCCCTCACAATCCCGACGGGCTTTCCGCCGACCTCGGGCCCGCCGCGAGCACTGCACACGGGTATCGCTTCATGCGATGGAACCCAGACGACGGGATGGCTGGTTTTCGTCCCGACCAAAGTCACCTCGTGCACCGCCACCTGGAAGGCCGGCGTCAGATAGCGCTTCACGATGCCGGACAGCGTGTCCTGATCGTACGGACCCGCCGCCGCAGGCCGCAGTCCGGCGGGCGTCATGTCATCGTCGATCCCGAACACCAGGACCCCCCCGCCGAAATTCGCGAGCGCGCACAGATGCTTCGCGAGCATCGCGCTCGTTTTCCGATCCGTGAGGTCCAGCCACGCCTTGTCCTCGACTTCCATGCGCTCCCTTGGTGCATCCACGAGTTCCTGCAGCCCGAGACTCTCCATTGCCCCTACCCCGCGAAACCAGTAGGCGTCGGCATGGAAGCGCGATCGATCCTGTCCGTCAGTGCCGCCTCGATCCTCCGGACCATCGCCGATCGCTCCCTCTCGTCGAGCTGTGCGAGCTTCCTCATCCGCCACTCCACTGCGGGAAGGCTGCTGACGCTGCGCATCCCAAGCAGCGACCATTGCGGTTCCCCGCCCGCGATGGACAGCAGGAACTCCCGGTGGGCATCGGGCATGCGGCCGACAATCGCGGCCACCAGCTCCTCGCGGGTCCGCTCCAGAACGTCCAGCGCGACGGGAACCTCCATCATCCCCGCCAGACCACGCTCGAACTCTTAGCGCATGTCCCGGCGCGCCGGCGCCAACAGCCTCTCGATCGGCCGATGATGGCTCACCAGATAGACGATAAAGGCGGTGCGGAGCTCGCCGTCGATCCCTTCGTTCGACAGCAGATCATGGATGTCGAACAGGTCGCGCGGATGTTGGCGGTCGAGCGCCGCCACCAGCTTGCCGGCGAACATGTCCGGGAACGACACCACCTGAATGGCGGCAAAGCCGAACTGCTCCTCGACCGCATCCGAGACCGCCTTCTCCTCCGGCTCGAACACGCAGCCACGCAGCACCGGCGTGACCTCGACCTTGATCTGCGTGCCGCGTTCGCGGACGAAGAGCTTGTTGACCGTGCCCTCCTCTCTCAGCACTCCGGTCTGAACGCGGGCGAATGCAAGGGCGCCCTCGATACGCTCACCGATGCGTCGCAGCGCGGCCTCGATGTCCGCAAGCGACCGTGCCCGGTCAGCCACCGGCAGATAGGTGAGGTCGATGTCGACCGACAGCCGGGGAAGGTTCCGGACGAACAGGTTGATGGCCGTCCCGCCCTTCAGCGCGAAGCATCTCTCCCGCGCGACGTGAGGCAGGGTGCGGACAAGCAGCTCGACCTGCCGCCGGTATCGCTCATCCACCGGCATCGAGATCTTCCGGAACTGTGATCTGGTATTTCGGATCGAGCTTCCCGCCCCGCACCAGCATCCGCTTTCCCTTGCCGAGGTCGATCCCGTCGCGGTCGAGGCGTTCGAGCCACGGATGGCCATGGCGTTCGGCGAACCATAGAAACAGGCGCTTCACCTTGACGCTTCGGCATTCCCCGAGAAGACGGCTCGTGCGCTTTGGGCTGAGACCGACCAGACCTTCCATCAGCATGTCAACCTGGTGGAACGTTTCCCCGCCGGGAAGCTCGTCCAGCAGCTCCAGCACCGCCCGTTCCGGCGTCGACAGCACGATCGGCCAGTCCCCGTCGCCGAAGTGCCGCCAGGTCAGGCTGCTGTGGATCTGCGCCTGGTGCGACGGTCCGTCAACGGCCATCGCCGACTTCAGCCCTTCGAGCCTGGCCGCAATCAGCTCGGCGCGAAACAGCTTGCGAGCATTGTGAAAGACGAAGGGCGTGACGATGGGAAGCTTCCCGAGCCACCCCGGCGCCCG
>JAPORR010000214.1:0-1101 GCA_026710105.1 Alphaproteobacteria bacterium | reverse complement strand
ACGATATGTTGCCAGCGCAGCGGCGCTGCCGTCTCTTCAAGCCCCGGCTTGTGCAGCGGGCGCCGAAACACCCCGCGCGCCACCGACTGCAGCCAGCCGCTCGCGAGGTAACGGCTGCGCAGAGAGCTCGGGTAGCCCATGCGGGTAAACCAGGCGGCGTCCGCGACCAGTCCTTCCGGCAGCAGCCGGTGGAGGCGGTTTAGCATCGGGCGCTTTTGGTAACTCATAATGACGAAATTAATGTTTTCTCAAACTATTTTCAAGTTCGACATGCTCCGAATTTCGTCACTTCCAGGACGCATAATAGGGTATCTTCAAACTCGCAAGGCCTCCCCGAGTCACGGCCAGCCTGTCCGGAAACCCTTCGTCCCGCCCTTCAGCTCGGCACCATCTCCGCGGACTACACGCTCCGCCCGAGCTCGCTCGCCTCCGTGCTCGCCCTCCTGGTCGAGGCGCGCCAGCCTTGCATTGTTTGGGGCCCGCCCGGCGCCGCCAAATCGCAGATCGCCCAGCAGGTCGCGGCCGACGCGAGCCGCGAGTACGTCGAGGTCCGGGCGCTGCTGCTCGATCCCGTCGATCTGCGCGGCTTTCTCTGGCGCGACGGCGCCCACCGTCGGACGACCCCGGCCGCTGGCTCATCAACCTCGAGGAGCTGCCGTCTGCAGTCCCGATGGTGCAGGCGGCTCTGTATCAGTTGGTGCTCGACCGCAAGGTCGGCGAGTACGAGCTCCCCGACGGCGCGTCGGTCATCGCCTGCGGCAACCGCAAGAGCGACCGGGGCATCATCGGCTTGATCTCTACTTTTAATATGTTACCTATGTAACGTTATAATGTTGCATTAATTGATTGCATGCGCCCAGCCCCTTGGAAGCCGGGCCTGGCCGCCGGAAAGGGCTTGACATGGACGCAGCGGTGGTCGGAAACCAGCCCACAGAATCAGTGCTCGCCAACTCGGGCGGGCGACGACCCAGCCGTTCAGAGGCGGAAGCGGCGGTGCGGAAGCTGATCGAATGGGCGGGTGACGACCCCGACCGCGAAGGCCTCGTGGGCACGCCCGAGCGCGTGGTGCGGGCCTATGAGGAGTTCTTCGCAGGATACAAC
>JAPORR010000127.1 GCA_026710105.1 Alphaproteobacteria bacterium | reverse complement strand
ACGCCTTCCATGCGTGGCGTGTAGTAGGCGACCTTCTGACTATCGCCACCGATCAGATGACCGGACGTGCCAAGGCCAACGCCACCGGAGCGCGCACAACCCATAAGACCATTGAGGAACCCGGGATCGCCACAGTTCAGGCCAACGCCAACATCCTTGTTGCCGTAGTGCATAAGCGTTGCCGGGTCGTCCTCGGAGCCGATCACGAACTGGCCGAAGGAGCCACTCACCGTAGCCTGTGACTCGTCAATCACGTCGGCATGGGTATTGCCTTCAAGCTCAACCTTGACCGAGAACTTCAGCCCGTTATCCGCTTCCAGCGATCCTCTGAAGAAGATTTCGCTGTCAGAATACTGGCTGACGCCACCGTCATGGCCTTTGGGATGGTTATCAAGGCTCGACACACCGATCCACTGTTCCATGTAGCCGCCGACGCCGACGGTGAGCTTGTCGGCCATGTCGGCCGCCAGCACAGGGCCGGCCGCGAAGGCTCCTGCCGCCGCTAGCGCCGTTGTCGCAAGCAGGGTTTTTCTCATGTCTCCGTCCTTTCCTGGGAGAAAACGAGCCGCTGTCAATTCAGCGGCAGCCGGGAACCTGACGGATGAAATACCGATCAATAAAACGAAAAATGCCTGTGTTTAATATTCCTTCCTGTACTGTTGTGGAGTTCCAACAATTCAGGCTATCCTGACCAGGTTTTCGAATTTTATTATTAAAAAACTTGTACGCTTTCGCAGCCCAATCCGTAACGAGTCGCCGCGAAACCGGTTCTTGTCATTTCGCTTCGCATCTGCTACCCGGAACCCGTCATGCTGCCCCCCCCCCCCGATTGCCTGATGCCGCACCGCAGCATGTGAACATGAAAATGCTGCGTACCTTCCTCGTGCTCGTCGAGGAACGCAGCACAGCCAAGGCCGGTGCCCGGCTCGGTATGTCGAAGAGCAATGTGCTCGTGCATATCACCAGCTTGGAGAAGATCCTCGACACGCAACTGCTGGAGCGGCGCTTCCCGCCGAACCGCGACGAGACGGGCCGCACCCAATTGACGGAGGCCGGGCGCGCCTTCCTGCCCAAGGCGCTGGACGCGCTGCGCGCGCATGACCGGATGTTCGACAACACGCCGCTCGGCAACGACCCCCGCGAGGCCAATCGCGCCATCGCCTCGGCACTGGTGGAACTGGCGCTGACAGCCCTGCGCCACGACCTCTCCGAAGACGACCGCGAACTAGCCTACGGCCTACTGAACCGCTGACTCTGGCAGGGACGGGCTATTGGGGGCGCTCAGGTAGGCCGCCGCCCGCATGGCCGGCTTCAGATCATCCCGAGCCAAGAGTAGGGGGTTGCTATCATAGGGCCAGGGCCCGCTTGAGGTCATCGTGCTCGAAGGCGCTCGCCATGCGGTCGATCTCACCAGTGCGCGCGCCAACAGCTTTCGCCGTGTCGCGCCAGGTAGCGGTGGCGGTCGCGACTTCCCTGATGACCGAGCGAGCCTGCGCCAGAGTCAGCGCGAAGAATCCGCAAGCAGCCTCAAGCAGGTCGAGCGAACAGGTGCCCTCGTCAAGATCGATGTTGGTCGTCAGAACCCGCGCCTTGAGGTCCACGGGTACAGGATTGAGGTCGTAAGCTGGGGAGAGCGACCATCCCGCCCTGCCAAACCACAGGAAGCCGTGGTTACGCAGATGATCGTCGACATTGGAGATCAACACGTTGAAGACGACGCGCCGATAAAGAGCATGGGCGTCCCTCTTTCCCTGAGCGCCATGTTCCGAGAGAACATCGACGATCTCTGGATAGCTGCCACGCTCACCGTCTTTCGCGCCCATCATCGCCATAGCTGACAGGAAAGGAACTCGGATGGCACCCTGGCGATCAAAGCGTCGCGACAGCATGACCTTCTTACCGGCGACGTCAATTAGATAGTGAACGGGCGTGGCGATCCCGGCCTCGCCGGCCAGGCGCATCGCAATTTCCTCCCAGGTTTCCATGCAGTAGTCGTCGGTCTCCTTCGGAAACTTGGCAATAGAGAGATGGCCGTGTTGGTCGACTACCGATGCCTTGGGGCGCGCACCCCCCAAGGACGAGCCGGGAGCGAATATGAGCTGGATATCTTCATCGGTTTCCTCGTCGCGAAGAAGCCGCTCGGTGATCCGAAGCAGGCGGGCGAGCTCAATCAGAGTCGGCACTCCCGTGCAAAGTGGAGCTTGGAACGTGCTGTCCCCAGCCCAACGGAAACGCAATGCCCCCAGCCTAGTTTCGTCCATCACGCCAAGGAGATAATCGCTCTCCAGAAGCGTGTGAACGGCGCGGCCTTCACGTTCTGCGAAGCGCCGCTCGGCGCGCTGCATCAGCTGGCGGCCCCAGGTATCGGGAGCTGAATCACCAATGGATCCGAAGGTCGCAAAGCCAGTAGGCAGCGCAAAGGTGCCTCGTCCTAGTGCAAGCGCAGGCTCCAACGAGAACCTGTCAGGATCTTCTAGCCAGTCATCGTCATACCCGAAGATGATGGTCTCCCTGCCGCGAACGTGATTGCTTCTGGCTAGCCCGATCTGCCGGGCACGTCCCTCAAGATCGATATGGACCTCAAAGTCAGCCATTGAGGGACGATCTGGTCGGCCGCCTGAGATGGACGTGCTTGGGCAGCCCTGCGCTGGCAAGAGCCTGCCCGACGCTGTCATTGCTGATGTCAGCAATCTGGCTCAGGCCGTCGAGCAAGCCGAGTGCTTGCAAGACACCGGCGTATATGCCGATGCCGACATTGGTGTCGCCAGCTTCGACCCTTTGAAGGGTCGAGCGGGACGTGAAGGCGCGCTGCGCCACGACCGCCATAGGCAGCTGCCGGCGCCGACGAGCATCACGGATGTCTGCTCCAAGTTTGCGCAACGCTCGTCGAACGGCGGCGGGAGGATTGTGGGGAGTCGGCATATGCTATCTTTGGACTACAGATTCAATAAATATGTAGCACGGACCTTACAAACTATCTAGAGCGCCAGGCTAACTGGTGGAGGGGCAGCGGGTGAAAGTCCCGTGAAACGAAAGAAGTAGCCAACCGCGTTTCTCCGCGAGCCGTGGGTTGTCGGTCGTGAGGGTGAAGCGTCGGGGGCGGAGCATCCGGGCAGGGATATTGAGCGCCGAAAGCTATCAATCCAAAGCGCCGAGACGGTTATGTACGTCGAAGGCCGCATCGCTCAGTCGTGTCGCAGTTCTTCGATTTCGAGTACTTCATCGTCCGTGCTGGTCCATGGTCCGTGCCTTCCTTTCGGATGGGATTTTGATGGCAAGTCATCTCGCAATCATCAACCTTCCACTCGTTCCCACCATGATGCGCGCCGGGCTCGCGCGCGACGGATGCCCGATCTGGACGTCTGAGGTCGTGGGTCAAAGGGTCTTGGCACATGGCAGCAGGGCACATAGTGTCCAGCGTCGCCTGCCGAAAGTGGGGGGCGTCGTCGCCCGGTGCCGCGGCCGATCCGCTTGAATGTTATTTGCGAAACAGGCCCATTTCGATAATATCCGTCTGGCTTGTTTTCGTTTCGCAAACAAGGGCGGCCCAACATGGCAGGGTCCACAACAAAGCGCCTACCCCATGGCCGCATGATCTGCTGCGCCGGCGGCTACCGGGCGTTTCTTCCGGCCCCGCTTCCACCGCCTTTGGGATGGAACGATACGCTGGCTGCTGTCCTCTCGCGTGCGGACCTTGCCGTCGGGCGCCTTGCGGGGGAGGGTCGCCGGTTTTCCAACCCGCATCTCTTCATCCGCACCTTCGTTCGCCGGGAAGCGGTGCTCTCAAGCCGGATCGAGGGCACCCAGACGACACTCGCCGAACTTCTTGCCGCCGAAGCCGGTGCGAAGGGTGCGGCGGACAGCGCCGACCTCACCGAAGTCGCGAACTATGTTGCCGCGCTCGAATACGGGCTCGACCGTCTGCACACGTTGCCGCTGTCGCTGAGGCTAATCCGTGAGATTCACGAGCGGCTCATGCGCGGGGTGCGGGGCGATTCAGCTACTCCAGGAGAGTTCCGCCGCCGCCAGAACTGGATCGGCCCGCCTGGCTGCACGCTAAACGATGCAAGCTACGTGCCGCCGCCACCAGACGAGTTGATGCCGTGCCTCGACGCTCTGGAGCGGTTTCTTCACGACGACCGCCTGCCGGTGCTGGTGCATGCGGCGCACGCGCACGCGCAGTTCGAGGCGATTCACCCGTTTCTCGATGGCAATGGGCGGGTCGGCCGGCTGCTGATCACGCTGCTGCTGGCCGAACGCGGCATCCTGCCCTCGCCGCTGCTCTATCTGA
>JAPORR010000081.1 GCA_026710105.1 Alphaproteobacteria bacterium | reverse complement strand
TGATACCGGCGGGACGAGCTGCGATTCATGGAGGCTGCCGTCGAGTCCACATGGCGCACACGGAGGCCCACCGTTTACAGAGGCAGAGCACGCTGATAGGGTCCGCGCCTTCCGGGGCCTTCCGGGCGCGCGGAACGGGGGGACAAATGAGGGTTATTGCGGGCAACAGCAACCGGCCGCTCGCCCGGGCAATTAGTGACTATCTCGAAATGCCGCTGACAGCGGCCAGCATCCGGACATTTTCTGACAAAGAAGTGTTTGTCGAGATTGAGGAGAATGTACGGGGCGAGGATGTGTTCCTGATCCAGTCCACTGCCTTTCCTGCCAATGACAATCTGATGGAATTGCTGGTCGCCATAGACGCACTGAAGCGTGGCTCGGCTCGGCGGATCACGGCCGTCATTCCCTATTTCGGCTATGCCCGACAGGATCGCAAGACGGGCCCACGCACGCCCATTTCGGCGAAACTCGTCGCCAATCTCATCACTACGGCCGGCGCCCACCGGGTGCTGACCATGGACCTCCATGCCGCTCAGATCCAGGGCTTCTTTGACATCCCGACCGACAACCTATTCGCTGCACCCGTCTTCGCCAATGACATCAGGCAGGCGTTCGGCGGCGAAGCGCCAGTAATCGTGTCGCCCGATGTGGGCGGCGTGGTGCGCGCCCGCAACATTGCGCGTCGGCTTGACAGCGAGCTTGCAATCATCGACAAGCGCCGCCCGCGCGCTGGTGTTTCCGAAGTGATGAACATCATCGGCGAGGTTGGCGGGCGGCGTTGCGTCATCGTTGATGACATCGTGGACAGCGCCGGTACATTGTGTAATGCGGCGGTGGCGCTGATGGAGGAAGGGGCGAGCGCCGTTTCGGCCTATATCTCGCACGGCGTGCTGTCGGGCGGCGCGGTAGACCGGGTCACGGCCTCGCCGATAGAAACGCTGGTGACGACCGACAGCATTGAGGCGACGCAGGCAATGCAAGATGCTGACAATATTCGGCAAATTACCCTTGCGCCACTGCTCGGCGAGGCGGTGCTGCGGATCACACAGAGCCGGTCGGTTTCGAGCCTGTTCAACTAGGCCGACAGGCAGAAGGAAGAAGAGACGGAAGATCATGAGCGAAAACGCCACTCTCGCCGCCTTACCGCGGCAGGACGCCGGCACAGGGTCGGCGCGGGCGCTCCGCCGCGAAGGCCGGGTGCCGGCGATCGTCTATGGCGGCGACAAAGACCCGGCAATGGTGTCCGTCGAGGACCAGCGGTTGCGCTGGCTAATTGGGCGCGGCAGCTTCACCGCCGCCCTGCTCGACCTGCAGATCGAAGGTGCCGGGCGGGAGCGCGTAATTCCGAAGGAAGTTCAGTGCCATCCGGTCACAGACCGCCCGTTGCATGTTGATTTCATGCGCGTGTCAGCGGCTTCGGAATTGACCGTGCGTGTGACTGTGTCCCTGCTCAACCAGGATGTCTGTATCGGCCTGCGGGCAGGCGGCTCGCTCGCCGTTGCGCAATATGATCTGGAGGTCATCTGCCGCGCAGACAGCATTCCCGAATCGCTGGAGGTGGATATCGCGGCGCTCGAGATCGGTGGCAGCATACGGCTCTCTGACATCACACTGCCGGACGGTGTGCGCCCGGCAGGCGATGACGATCTGCTGATCGTGTCGGTCTCGGCACCCGCCGGCGGCCTGGCCGATGAGGACATCAGCGAGGAAGAAGGACAGGAAGGCGAAGGGGACGCGGAGCCTGCTGCCGACTGACCACCGGAGGAGGTCGTCTGCTGTGCAACTCTTTGTCGGGCTTGGCAATCCTGGCCCGAAATATGCTCGCCACCGGCACAATATCGGCTTCATGGCGCTGGATGCGATTGCCAGCCGGCACGGCTTCCCGCCTTACCGCAAACGGTTTCTCGGCCTGGTAAGCGAAGGTTGGCTGGGAGAGGAGCGTGTGGCGCTGCTCAAGCCGCAGACCTTCATGAACGAGTCAGGGCGTGCCGTTTCCGCTGCGATGCAATTCTACAAGTCAAGTCTTGCCCAGGTTACAGTGTTCCACGATGAGCTCGACCTCGCGGGCGGTAAGCTGCGCGTGAAACGGGGCGGCGGCGCGGCCGGCCATAATGGGCTTCGTAGCATTGACCGTCTCCTTGGGCCCGGCTACCGCCGTATCCGCTTCGGCATTGGACATCCCGGCGATTCGACACGTGTTACCGGCCATGTGCTGCATAATTTCAGTCCGGAAGACGCCGAATGGCTTATGCTCATGCTGGACGCCGTGGCACGCACTGCCGACCTGCTGGCGGCGCATGATGATGCCAATTTCATGAACCGAGTGGCGATCCTGACCCGACCACCATCCGCGCCGGCCCAGGAGGCCTGACGCGAACATGGGGTTCAAATGCGGCATTGTCGGGCTGCCGAATGTCGGCAAGTCCACGCTGTTCAATGCCCTGACGGCGACTGCTCAGGCCCAGGCGGCTAACTATCCGTTCTGCACGGTCGAACCGAATATCGGGCGGGTTGCGGTGCCGGACGCCCGGCTGGAGCAAGTGGCCAGGCTGGCGGGGGCCGCCCGCGTGCTGCCGACCTTCCTCGAATTCGTCGATATTGCCGGGCTGGTGCGCGGCGCCTCGCGCGGTGAGGGGCTCGGCAACCGGTTTCTCGCCAATATCCGCGAGGTGGATGCGATCGCCCATGTGCTACGCTGTTTCGAAGACAGCGGCATAACCCATGTGGACGGGCGCGTCGATTCGGCCCGCGATGCCGAGACTGTAGAAACGGAGCTGATGCTAGCGGACCTCGACAGTCTGGAGCGGCGCTTCGACCAGACGAAGAAGCGCGCTGCGGCAGGCGACCCGGAACAGAAAGTGCTGGCTCGCACGATAGACCCCCTCCTTGCGGCACTGGGCGCAGGTCGCCCGGCCCGGAGCGTCGTCTTCGACAGAGAAGACGACCGCGTGGCCTTCGAGAGCCTACAATTGCTTACCGCCAAACCTGTGCTCTATGTGTGCAATGTCAGCGAGGCGGATGCGGCTCTAGGCAATGATTTTTCCCGCCAGGCGGCGGCGCGTGCGGCTGGCGAGGGTGCCGAATGCGTCATCGTCTCTGCCGCCGTCGAGGCAGAGATCGCCATGCTCGCCGACGCTGAGGAACGCGCCGGTTTCCTGGAGACTCTGGGCCTGGAGGAGTCCGGTCTGGATCGGGTGATCCGCGCGGGCTACCGGCTGCTCGGCCTCATCACTTTCCTCACTGCCGGGCCGAAGGAGGCCCGTGCGTGGACTGTCCCCACCGGCGCCACCGCGCCCGAGGCAGCAGGCCGCGTACACACAGATTTCCAGCGCGGCTTCATCAGGGCCGAAACCATCGCTTTCGAGGACTATGTGGCGTTTGGCGGTGAGCGCGGCGCGAAGGACGCCGGGCGGATGCGCGCCGAGGGCCGCGACTATGTAGTCCGGGATGGCGATGTGATGCTGTTCCGCTTCAATCTGTAGCGTGTGCCTGTATTACAGTCCGACTTCTTCCGGAAAGTATTTCATAGCACAGCGGAGCGGGTTGGGTGCGGCCTGGCCGAGGCCGCAGATCGAGGCGTCGGCCATGACGGCCGCCAGGTCCTCCAGCACCTCTCGGTCCCAGGTGGGTTCGGCCATTAGTAGCGCGGCTTTCTCCGTCCCGACGCGGCAGGGTGTGCATTGCCCGCAGCTTTCATAAGCGAAGAAGCGCATGAGGTTGAGCGCCACCGCGCCGATATCGTCGCCGTCGGCTAGCACAACCACCGCTCCCGACCCGGTGAAGCAACCATGCGGTTCCAGCTTGCCGAAATCGAGAGGAATGTCCGCCATGTCGGCCGGCAATATGCCGCCCGAAGCCCCGCCCGGTAGATAGGCCTTGAACCGACTATCTCCCGCCATGCCGCCCGAAAACTCCTCGATCAGCTCACGCGCGGTGATGCCGGCGGGTGCGATCTTCACGCCCGGTTCGCGCACCCGGCCAGACACGGAATAGGCCCGCCAGCCCTTGCCGCCATGCCGCCCTGTCTCGGCGAACCAGGCCGCGCCCCGCTCCAAGATCGCCGGCATCCAGTAGAGCGTTTCGACATTGTGGACGAGAGTTGGCCGGCCGTGGAGGCCCACCTGCGCCACATAGGGTGGCCTGTGGCGCGGCAGGCCTCGCTTGCCCTCGATGCTTTCCAGCATCGCAGATTCCTCACCACAGATATAAGCGCCTGCGCCGCGGCGCAGATGCACGCCGCCCACCGGCGCCAACTCCCCGAGCCGGGCAATCTCGGCAGTCAGGATACCCCGGGCATCGGGGTATTCGTCGCGGAGATAGATCGTGATCGTCTCCGCCTCGACGGCCCAGGCGGCGATCAGCGCGCCTTCCAGCACGGCGCCGGGCGCGGTCTCGATGAAATAGCGGTCCTTGAAGGTACCAGGCTCACCTTCATCAGCATTGACCGCAAGATGGCGTGGCGCGGGACCAGCTCGCACAAACTCCCATTTGCGCGCGCTCGGGAACCCTGCACCGCCCATGCCGCGTAAGCCCGCTTCCTTGATCTCGCGCGCAACGTCCTCACGGCTCCACCGGCCTTCGAGGCAGGCGCGAAACTGCGCGTAATTCCCTGCTGGAGGTGCCAGAACAGTGTGTTCAGCCTTGTCTGAAATGGCGGTGCGCACCTCTTCGAGGGTCGCGCTCTCCACATGCCGGTGCCCTGCCTCGACGACTGGTGCACAATTGCAACGACCCATGCAGGGCGCCGTGATGACACGCGCCTCCGGAAAAGCCGCTCGAAGTGAGTCGAGCAACTCCGGCGCACCTGCCAGCTCGCAGGAAAGGCTATCGCAGACGCGGAGCGTAAGCACCGGCGGCAACACCTCGTCTTCCTTCACAGTGTCCAGATGGGCGTAGAAGGTCGCAACTTCCCAGACTTCCACCATGGCGAGCCGCATCTCCTCCGCCAGCGCCGCCAGATGTCGGGCGGAGAGATGACCGAAGCGATCCTGGAGACGATGCAGATATTCGATCAAGAATTCGCGCGTGCGCGGCGCCGCGCCAAGCAAAACCTGCACTTCGGCCAACGCCTCCGGCTCGACCTGGCGCCCCTTGGGGTGCGTGCGCCCCCGCCGGCGCTGCTTGACCGTTTCTTCCGGCACGTCCCCTGCGTCCTTGCCTCCGACCCTGACCACCTCGGTATACAGGCCGCAGAACGTTGTGCCCATAGCGCCAAAGCGCTTTGCCAATAATGCGCCAACGCGTTGTGCCAACAACGCGCTGACGGCGGGAAGGTGCGTGCGAGATGGTTCAGCCGATTTCGCCGCCATCATCGCGGGTAACAGCGATCACGGTGGAACGCGGCGCGGTATCACCACCACCCGGGAAGCGGCTGCCGCCCTTCTCGCCCGGATGCTGGAGGCCGACGAACATAGTCTTGCGATCGGCAGACCAGCAGAGCCCTGTCACCTCGCATTCTTTCGGCCCGACGAGGAAGCGTTGGATCTCACCCGAATCGGGATTGGCATAGAGCATCTGGTTGTTGCCCTGGCCGGCGAAATCGCCCTCATTCGAGTAGTTGCCGTCGGACTGGATCCAGAGTCCCCCCTTGCTGTCGAACACCAGCCCATCGGGCGAGTTGAACATGTTGTCCGCATTGATATTGCCGGATCCGGCATTGGCATCGTCATGAACCATCGGATTGCCGGCGATCACGAACAGGTCCCATTCGAAGCTGGCAGCGGTGTGATCGCCTCCCGCCGGCCGCCAGCGCACGATCTGGCCGTATATGTTGCTGGCGCGCGGATTGGGGCCGCCCACGGGGGTCGGATCACCACCCTTGTTCGGCTTCTTGCCCCGGTTCTTGTTGTTCGTAAGGCAGCAATAGATCTCGGCGCGCCCAGGATGTGCAGCGACCCACTCCGGACGGTCCATAGTGGTCGCGCCGACCGCCGAGCCGGCCATACGGGTCATCACCGCGATCTCGGCTGCAGAGGCCATGCCGGTCGTCTCTGGCGTCAGGGCTAACCATTCGCCGCTACCGTCCTCGGCGAAGCGAGCGACCGAGAGCGTGCCCGCCTCCAACAGATCGGCATTGTCGCTGCCTTCGACATAGCGGCCCTCCGAAACGAAGCGGTAGAGGAACTCGCCGCGTTCATCGTCGCCCATATAGACCACGACATGCCCGTTATCGGCGACTACCAACTCAGCATTCTCATGCTTGAAGCGGCCAAGCGCGGTGCGTTTTTTCGGCGTCGAGGCCGGGGCGAGTGGGTCGATCTCGACAACATAGCCAGCCCGGTTCGGCTCGTTCGGATGTTTCGAGATATCGAAGCGCTCATCAGCCGTGGCCCAGGCATAGCCCCGGTCCTTCAGGCCGATACCATAGCGTTTCATCGCGTCAGACAGCGCATAGTCAGGATTTGAGGAAGAGAAATAGCCGTTGAAATTCTCCTCACAGGTGAGATAGGTGCCCCAGGGTGTTTTGCCATTGCCGCAATTGTTCCAGGTGCCGAGCGCCATTGTTCCGGTCGCATCGCCCGTTGTCTTCAGCAGGTCGTGGCTGCGCGCGGGGCCGGTGATCTCCATCGGCGTATCGGCGGTGATGCGCCAGTTGAACGGCGAGTCGATCACAGGCCGCCAGGCACCCTCCACTCTTTCGATCTCGAAGATACTCACACCGTGGCCAGCCTTGCCTTTGCGTATATCGTCGACGTTCTCCGGCAGGCCCGAGGCACGATTGCCATAGATAATGGACCGGTTCACATATTCGTTGTTGACAGCTAGCACGGTTCTGCCGTCGACGAAGAACGACGACATACCGTCATTGTTGTCGCCGAAGGCGCGTTCCTGGCTGACGCCAGTGCCGCGCGTTGCGTGATCAAAGGGCTGGCCGTCGGACCAGAGCGGGTCTCCCCAGGCGACAACAGTGTGCCAGGAGAAGTCCAGCGGCACGGTCACCGTGTCCAGGCTATTGGCCGCAACGGGCTCGAAGCCGAAGCTGCCGGCCGCATGTGTGGGCCTGAGCGCGCCCAGACCGAAGAAAGCGCCGGCCGCGCTAAGCGCCGTAGCGCTCGCCAGGAAATGGCGGCGGGACAATATGTACTCGAAGCCGGTCGGCTCGTCGCGTGGGTCGTTCAGTTCGTCGAATTCATCAAACGAGAGTTCCCTGGCATGGTCGGACATGGTGTTTCCTCCGTTTTCGTCACCGTGAACGGCACCATTCACCACAACAGGATGACTCTTCACCCTAGTTTCGATGACAAATTAGTTTCACGGATGATCCGCCGCACAGTATCCGCTGCGCGGAGGCTGGGTCGCATAGACCCGCCGCCAAGCTTGTTGGCGAGTTCGCGGAAGGCAGCCAATTGCGCCTCGCGCGCCTTCCCGTCGCATAGCAGCGGTTCAAGCGCTCGCACAAGCAGTCCCGGGCGGCACGCCCCCTGGATCAGTTCCGGCACGACCGGACGATCAAGTAATATGTTGACAGGACAGAACCGGCGCTTCCGGATCATGATCTGGCCGATAAGCGCGGTCGCCGGGTTAAGCCGGTAGGCCGTGACCTGTGGTACACCGGCAAGCGCGAGTTCGAGCGCGACCGTGCCAGACGCCCCGAGCGCCGCCCGGCTCGCTGCGAAGGCGTCCTGCTTCTCAGCCTCGCCGAGGGTAACAATCGTCGGCCAGGGCCAATCCGCGACTGCCTCCCGCACCCGATCCGCCACTGTGCCGACGGTTGGAACCGCAAGATGCAGGCCGGGCGTGCCCCGGGACAAGTGCTCTAGCGTCTCGCGGAACACAGGCAGCAGACGGCGCACCTCGCCCACCCGGCTGCCGGGCAGCACTGCGAGGAGCATGCTTTCCGGCGCGACGCCGTGTCGAGCCCGGAAGGCTGCGCCGTCGCCCGGTGCCGCTTCCACCAGAGAATGGCCAACGAAAGTGGATGCCAGCCCCTGGCGTTCGAACAGCGGCGGTTCGAACGACCAGAGGGTCATCAGATGGTCGAAGAGCCTCGCCATGCCCCGCGCACGGCCGGGCGCCCAGACCCAGACCATCGGCGCGACATAGTGGATGCGTGCCGCCCGGCAGTGCGCCGCAATCAGCCGTCTTGCAAGGCCTTTGTTGAAACCGCCCGAATCAATAGTGATTACTGCATCCGGCTCGAAACGCAGGATATCTGCGACGGTCTCCTCCATGTGCTGCAGCAGCTTTCGGGCACGAGGCAGCACCTCGAAGACACCCATGACAGCAGTTTCCGTCTGTGGAAATAGGCTGGCGACGCCCTCGCTCGCCATGAGTTCGCCGCCGATGCCGGCCGCCTCCACAGTGCCCCCTTCGCGCAATGCCCTGAGCAACCGGGCGCCAAGCGCATCGCCTGACGGCTCCCCCGCCACGATGTAAATCCGCAGGGTCACGGTGCTCGGGCCCAGAGCACGAGTCCCGGGCCACCACACCCCCCTGATGATCTACTATTTGCGCAGGGCTTAGCGGGCATAGGGAATGGTTCACACGAACCTGGAAAGGCGCTTTTCCCACTGCCCTTCCATACTGGGCTGGACGCGAAGCGCCGGCCGTGGCCTAATGCACGCCAGTCAACGGGGAGGAGCATGTCGACTCTGGGGCGCATGATCGGACAGCGGCTGGCGCTTGGCGCCTTCACGCTAGTGATCGTCAGCATGGTCATCTTTGCAGCCATCGAAGCGCTGCCAGGCGATTTTGCCGAGGCGATCCTGGGTCAGGGCGCCACACCCGAAGCGGTCGCCGCCATCCGCGAAAGCCTCGGCATGGACCGCTCACCGGTTGAACGCTATTTCGCATGGCTGGGTGGGGTGTTCAGCGGCGATTTCGGCGTCAGCTTCAGCCAGTTGAGTTTCCAGTCGCAATACGGACAGACCAGCGAACGGGACGTCGTGACTGTTGCCGACCAGTTGGCGCCCCGCTTCGCGAATACCATTTTTCTTGCGGCGGTAGCGGCCGCTGTGGCGGTGCCGCTGTCGCTCGCGCTCGGCATATTGGCAGCGCTCTACCGAGGATCGATCTTCGACCGGGCGGCCAATGTCGGCACACTCACCTCCATTTCCAGTCCCGAATTCTTCATCGCCTATATCCTGATCCTCTTCCTGGCAGCGGCGAACCCGATCTTCCCCTCGATCTCCAAGATCCATGCCGATCTAGACTTCTGGGAACGGCTTTACCGCACGGTTCTGCCGGCACTTACTCTGACACTCGTCGTCACCGCCCACATGATGCGGATGACGCGCGTCGCGATTATCAACCTCATGGCTTCGCAATATATCGAGATGGCGCGCCTCAAGGGAGTCCCGCGCTGGCGGGTGATCGTCCGCCATGCGCTTCCCAATGCGCTCGCGCCGATCATCAATGTCGTCGCACTCAACCTCGCCTACCTGATTACCGGCGTGGTGGTGGTGGAAGTGGTGTTCGTCTATCCCGGCATCGGGCAGATGTTCGTCGATGCGGTGAAACTACGCGACATGCCGACCGTGCAGGCCTGCTGCCTGGTCTTTGCTGGCGCCTATATCTTGCTCAACCTGCTCGCGGACGTGCTATCGGTGCTCACCAATCCGCGCCTCCGGCACCCGAAATAGGTCGCGCGGATGGGATTCCTCACTTATTTTGTCCTACCCTTGGCGGTACTGATCGGGCTCGCTTGGATAGGGCGCGCCGGTTTCCGCAGCATTCCCGGCCCCTTCGGCGCCGTGTTCCGGGCCATGCCGCTGACAGCCGCCTTTGGGCTTGCCGTGGTGTCGTTCTATATCCTGGCGGCAGTGGCCGCGCCGGCGATCGCACCCTACGGCGAGTCCCAAATCTTCGACGAGTTCAACCTCTTCCCCGGTGAGAACCCCGACTTCTTGCTCGGCACCGACCAACTGGGCCGTGACCTGCTCACCCGCCTTCTCTACGGCGGGCGTAATACCATCGGCATCGCGTTCATGACCACGGCGCTCGCCTTCCTCATCGGCGCAACTTTCGGCTTCATCGCGGCTGTGCTTGGCGGCTGGCTGGACCAGGTCGTATCGCGCACGGTCGATGTGCTGATGGCGATTCCACAGCTTATCTTCGCCCTGCTGCTGCTCACCATTTTCGGGCAATCCACAATCAACATGATCCTGGTGATCGCCGTGCTGGACTCGACGCGCGTCTTCCGCCTCGCCCGTGCGGTTGGCGGCAATATCGTTGTGATGGACTATATCGAGGCGGCGAAGCTGCGCGGCGAAGGCCTTGGCTATATGATTTTCAGGGAGATCCTGCCGAACGCTGCAGCCCCGCTGCTGGCTGAGTTCGGGTTGCGCTTCTGCTTCGTCTTCCTGCTGATTGCGGCGCTGAGTTTCCTTGGTATCGGCATTCAGCCACCACTTGCGGACTGGGGCACGATGGTGCGTGAGCTGTCCATCTATATCGGCTATGCGGAATATGGCGACTGGCAAGCGGCCTCCTTACCGCTGCTGCCGGCGGCGGCGATCGCGCTCTTGACGGTCGCAATCAATTTCACTGTGGACTGGATGCTTGACCGCTATTCGGGCCTGAAAGACTGAAATGCAGGAGGCAGAAATCATGCAAAGCGGTGGCCCGCTGGTAAAAATCCGGGACCTCAGGATAGAGGGCCTAGCCGGCGAGGCATGGCTGCCGATCGTGAAGGGCGTCGACCTCGATCTCGCCCGCGGTGAGGTGCTGGGGTTGATCGGCGAATCGGGCGCAGGCAAGTCCACAGTCGGCCTCGCAGCCATGGGTTTCACCCGTGATGGTTGCCGCATTGCCGGCGGTTCGATCGAGTTCGACGGCATCGACCTGGTCGCCGCGTCGGAAGAAGAGAAGCGCAGCCTGCTTGGCCGGCGCATCGCTTATGTCGCGCAATCGGCAGCGGCGAGCTTTAACCCGGCCCACAGGTTGATCGACCAGCACACGGAAGGGCCCGTATTGCACGGCGTCTCCACGCAACAGGCGAGCCAGGAAGACGCGATGGCCCTTTATGCGCGACTCAGGCTGCCAGAACCGGAGAGCATCGGCTTCCGTTATCCACACCAGGTTTCCGGTGGGCAATTGCAACGCGCCATGACTGCAATGGCAATGTCTTGCCGGCCGGACCTCATTGTTTTCGACGAACCGACCACGGCGCTCGATGTCACCACTCAGATCGAGGTGCTCGCCGCTATCCGCGACATTGTTGAGCAATTCGGCACCGCGGCCATCTACATTACCCATGATCTTGCCGTGGTGGCGCAGATGGCCGACCGGATCAAGGTCCTGCTTAGGGGCAGCGAGGTGGAGGAGAACGACACCCGTGCCATGTTGGCCGACCCGCAAAAGGACTACACCAAGTCTCTCTGGGCAGTCAGGAGCTTCCAGCGGCCGGAGCAGCCGCCGCGCAGCGCCCAGCCAGTCATCTCCATAGCGGGCGTAACTGCCGGCTATAGCGCCGCCACCGATGTGCTGCACGATGTGTCCTTCGACATTTATCCCGGACAAACAGTTGCAGTGGTAGGTGAGTCTGGATCGGGCAAATCGACCGTCGCGCGCTGCATCACCGGCCTGCTGCCACCGCGCCAGGGCGAAATCAGGTTCAACGGTGCGCCCCTGCCAGCCAGTTACCAGAATCGCAGCAAGGACCAACTCCGACAGGTCCAGATGATCTACCAGATGGCGGATACGGCGCTCAATCCGAAGCTCCGAATCCGGGACATCATCGGACGCCCAGTGCAGTTCTACCGGGGGCTCCGGGGCAATGAACTGCGCCAGCGGGTCGTGGAGCTCCTGGAACAAATCGAGCTCGAGCCCGCCCTTTATATCGACCGCCTGCCGTCGGAGTTGTCCGGGGGACAGAAGCAGCGCATCGGTATTGCGCGCGCGCTCGCGGCGGATGCACAATTCATCATCTGCGACGAGGTCACCTCGGCGCTTGATCAGCTTGTCGCCGAAGGCATATTGAAACTCCTGGACCGGCTCCAGAATGAGCTCGATCTGGCCTACATGTTCATCACCCATGACCTCGCCACGGTGCGCGCCATTGCCGATGAGGTGGTGGTGATGAAGGATGGCAATGTGGTGGAAGCGGGACCAAAGACAGACATGTTTACCCCGCCGCACCACGACTATACCGACCTGCTGCTGAGTTCGGTGCCGGAGATGGATCCGGACTGGCTCGACCGGCTGTTGGAGGAACGCGGGGTGGACAATATCGGTGAGGCGGCGCGCATATCACCTACCTGATCCACCCACATACCGAGGCGCGCCATCCATTGAAAACTGCAAGGAACCTTCTTCCATGACATTCAAACTCGATAGACGGACCTTATTGAAGGCAAGCGCTGCGACGGCGTTGGCGGCCAGCGTGGGGCCGAGCTCAGCCACTGCCGCGGGGCCGAAAGCCGGCGGGATGCTGCGCCTCGGCCTCTCAGGCGGCAACACAACCGACAGCTGGGATGGACGCACTCATGCCGATGTCTTCATGCAGGTCGCGGCGATGGGCGGTGTGTTCGACTGCATCACCGAAATCGCCGCCGACGGCTCGCTAGTTGGTGAGCTTGCCGAAAGCTGGGAAGCCTCGGTCGACCTTGCGACCTGGACCTTCAACCTGCGCAAGGGAGTCGAGTTCCACAACGGCAAGAGCTTCGGTGCCGACGATGTTATTGAATCGCTGCGAATGCATGTGGCAGAGGGTGCTAAGTCCCCAGCCAAGCCACTAGTGGAACCCATTGTCGAGATGAAGAAGATGAACGACCACCAGGTCCAGTTCATCCTCGACAGTGGCAATGCGGACTTCCCCTATCTGCTATCCGATTACCACATCCTAATCTATCCCGCTGGCATGGTGGACGAGGCGATCCGCAAGGGCATCGGCACCGGCGCCTACCGCAATGCCAGCTTCGACCCGGGTGTGCGCCTGCAGCTCGAGCGCAATCCCAACGCCCACAAGCAGGTCTGGTTCGACGAGGTCGAGGCAATCTCGATCACCGACCCGGCGGCGCGCGTCAGTGCGCTCATGACAGGCGAGGTGGATGCGATCAGCCGCATCGACGCCAAATCAGTGCGGCTGCTAGACCGCAATCCGAGCGTGGAAGTGTCGGAGGTGACAGGCAATCAGCACTACACCTTCCCGATGATTACGACGAATGCGCCGTTTGACAACAATGATGTGCGCCTCGCGCTCAAATACCTCTTCGACCGCGAGGACCTCGTTCGCAAGATCCTGCTGGGGCATGGCAAGGTCGCCAACGACCACCCGATCGGGCCTGCCAACCGTTTCTACTATGCAGAGCTGGAGCAACGGGTTTACGATCCCGAAAAGGCAAAATTCCACCTGAAGAAAGCTGGGGTAGACAGCCTGAAACTCGACCTCTCCGCCTCCGACGCGGCCTTCGCCGGCGCGGTGGACGCCGCGCAGCTTTTCCAGGAATCGGCGAAAGCCGGCGGCGTGACTATCAATGTCATCAAGGAGCCCGCAGACGGCTACTGGTCGAATGTGTGGATGAAGAAGCCGTTCTGCGCCTGCTTCTGGTCCGGCCGCGCGACTGAAGATCTGATGTTCTCGACCGCCTATGCGGCCGGCAAGCCCTGGAACGACAGCTACTGGCAGCATGAGCGCTTCAACAAGCTGCTCGCCGAGGCGCGGATCGAACGCGATGACGCCAGGCGCCGCGAGATATATTACGAGATGCAGGTCATAACCCGAGACGAGGGTGGCGTTGCCGTGCCGATGTATGCCAACTGGATCGATGCCAAGTCGAAGAAGCTGACCCATGGCGAGCATCTGGGTAATGTCTGGGCGCTCGATTCGGCCCGTATTGCCGAACGCTGGTGGTTCTCCTAACCGACGGACTGCAATATTGGTGCAAGAAAGGAGAGGCCGCCGCAGATGTTGCGGCGGCCTTTCGCTTGCATCGCTACTCCGGGCGCTACCCCAGTGCTACTCCGGTGGGGCATCGGTGCAGTCCAGCGCCCAGATGTCATAGACCGGATGCTCCAGCGCCGACATGGCCGGACTCGAGGCGAACATCCAACCCTGGAACAACCGAATAGGCGAAGCATCCCGACGGCGTTCGACGATGGTGAGGAAAGCGGCGCTTTCCGGCGGCTCCTCGGGCGGACGCTTGCGGCACGCCCATACCGTGACCTCAAGCGTGCTGAAGCGGCTGGTCTGCTTCAACGGAATCGACAGGGTGGAAATACGCGCGGTGACCTTATCCAGGGCCTGGAGCACCGCCATGTCCATCTCGCGATAGGTGAAGGTCTCTCCCTGTCCAGCCACCGGCGTGGCGACAATTGGCAACAGCAAAAGCGCTAGCATCCCGCAAAGACGCAGGCACAGCAAACCAGGATTCTTGCGGCCGGCGGCCAGATTCGTGCGCCGGGCTTCAGCCCTTCTTGTCATCACTGCCGCTGAAGATGAAGCGGCCGATAAGGTCTTCTATGCTGACCGAGGATTGCGCGAAGCGAATACGTCCGCCGGGTGGGATGACGTCGTCTTCAGCCCCTGGCGTCACCTGAACATATTTGCCGCCGAGCAGGCTTTCGCTCGCGATCTTGACGGAACTGTCTGTCGGCAGCTTGATCGACGAGTCTATGGACAGGGTCACCAGCGCAGCGAAGGTCTGGGTATCAAGATTCTGCTCAGAAACGGCGCCAATTTTGATGCCGCTCATCCGCACATCAGCACCAACAGCCAGCCCGCCGATATTGTCGAATTCGGCTGTGACTTCATAGCCGCCGCTGCGGCCGAGATCAGCGGTTGAATAAGCGAAAAACACGAAGGCCCCCGCCGCCAGTAGCACGGCCGCGCCGATGATCGTTTCCAGCACGCTGCGTCGCATCGTCAGGGCGTCCAGGCCTCGTAATCACCCGTGGCCGGCGCACGGCGCCCGCCGGCGAAATCGTGCCCCGGCGGGCGGTAGGCCCCGGGCGTGCCGGTCAGGTTGGGCTCATGCGGCCGCTGCCAGGGATAGCGCGGCCGGCCGGCGGCTGGCGGCTCATCGGCCATGCGATGCAGCCAGGCATGCCATTCCGGCGGCACACGCGAGGCCTCCACAGGTCCGTCATAGACCACCCAGCGCCGCTCGCGCCCATGCAGGCGGCTCCGGCGGCTGCGGTAATAGCGGTTGCCCTGCTCGTCCACGCCGACGAATTCGCCCTGCATCCAAGTATAAAGCCGCGTTCCGATGGAAGTCACAAGCGGGCCTCTCCAAAGTCTATGCGGTTATCGCACCGCTTCGCAGCCCCGGTCAATGTCAAGAAAACGAAGACTTTGGGACACACCCCATCCCGAGCCGGAGATACTGTCCCTAGGGGATAGTAACCAATATTTCCTACTATATCTTGGAATTTCGGTTAGACTGATTCTTAATCTCACGCTCACCTGATTCGAGAGGGACATCACTTGCAGTTCCATCGCCACCATACTGGCGGATGCGCCTCAGCTTATGACGGCGTTGCATTCATTCACAGAAACAGTGAAATCCGTAACCCTGACGGCACCCCGGTTTTCATCGCCGACGACATCATGGCACCACAGGAATGGTCGCAAGTGGCCGTCGATGTGCTGGCGCAAAAATATTTCCGGAAGGCCGGCGTGCCGGATCGGACAGAGCCTGTCGCCGAGGATGGCGTGCCGGATTGGCTACAGCGTCGTCGTCCGGCCGAGGGCGCCGTTCTCGGAGCTGAACGCGACGCGCGGCAGGTCTTTCACCGCCTCGCCGGCGCCTGGACCTATTGGGGCTGGAAAGGTGGCTATTTTGCCAGCGAAGACGACGCGCGCGCTTATTACGACGAAATGCGCGCCATGCTCTCCAGGCAGATGGCAGCGCCGAACTCGCCGCAATGGTTCAACACCGGCCTGCACTGGGCTTATGGCATAGACGGCCCAGCGCAGGGCCATTACTTCGTCGATCCCGCGAGTGGCGAATGTCGCGCCTCCGACTCGGCCTATGAGCGCCCGCAGCCCCATGCCTGCTTCATCCAGTCCGTCTCCGACGACCTGGTGAATGAAGGCGGCATCATGGACCTCTGGCAGCGCGAGGCGCGGCTGTTCAAATACGGTTCCGGCACCGGTACCAATTTCTCGAAGCTGCGCGGGGAAGGCGAACCGCTGTCCGGTGGCGGGCGCTCCTCCGGGCTAATGAGCTTCCTCAAGATCGGCGATCGTGCGGCAGGTGCCATCAAGTCCGGGGGCACCACCCGCCGGGCGGCTAAGATGGTGACGCTCGACATCGACCACCCAGATATCGAAGACTATATCGACTGGAAGGTGGTGGAGGAACAGAAGGTCGCCGCGCTGGTGGCAGGCTCGAAGGCTTGCGAAAAGCATCTGGGCCGCGTCATTGCCGCCTGCGCCCCAGATAGCGAAAACGACAAGGGCGACGAGGACGACCGTTTCGACCCGAGGCGCAACCGAGTACTCGGTAAGGCAGTTGCGGGTGCTCGTGAGGCCGCGATTCCGGAAAGCTACATCCAGCGCGTGATCCGGTTCGCCCGCCAGGGGTTCATGGCAATCGACTTCTGCACCTACGATACCGATTGGGACAGTGAGGCCTATCGCACCGTCGCCGGCCAGAATTCCAACAATTCCGTCCGGTTAACAGACGACTTTCTGCGCGCTGCCGAGTCCGGCGGCGACTGGGCTCTTACACGGCGCACGGACGGCGCGGTCGTGAAGACGGTCCCGGCGCACCGACTCATGGATAAGATCGCCCATGCGGCCTGGGCCTCGGCGGACCCCGGCGTCCAGTTCGACACGACCATCAATGACTGGCACACCTGCCCGGCGGAGGGCCGTATCAACGCCTCGAACCCATGCTCGGAATACATGTTCCTTGACGATACGGCATGCAACCTAGCGTCGATCAACCTGATGGCCTTCCGCCGGGAGAACGGCGAATTCGATATCGAAGGCTTCCGACACACTGTTCGCCTGTGGACGGTCGCACTCGAAATCTCAGAATCGATGGCGCAGTTCCCATCGCGGCGCATTGCCGAGAGGTCTTATCGCTATCGCCCGCTTGGCCTCGGTTACGCCAATATAGGTGGGCTGCTGATGGCATCCGGCATCGCTTATGACAGCGATGAGGGTCGGGCGGCTGCCGGCACCATTACCGCACTGATGACTGGCGTCGCCTATGCGACTTCGGCAGAAATCGCGGGCGCGCTTGGTACGTTCGCCGGCTATCCCGCCAATGCCGGATCCATGCTGCGGGTCATTCGGAATCATCGCCGGGCAGCGCATGGCCTTGTCGAGGGCTATGAAGGGCTGAATACCAATCCGCAGCCCCTTGATGCCGACGCTTGCCCCTTCGACGGCCTCGCCGAAGCAGCACGAGACGCCTGGGACGATGCACTAGCCGCAGGCGAGACGCATGGTTATCGCAATGCACAGGCAACCGTAATTGCGCCCACCGGCACGATTGGCCTCGTGATGGACTGCGACACCACCGGCATCGAACCAGATTTCGCGCTGGTGAAGTTCAAGAAGCTCGCCGGAGGTGGCTATTTCAAGATCATCAACAGCCTGGTGCCGGCAGCGCTGGCTGCGCTCGGCTATGATAAGGAGCAGATTGATGCCGTCGAACGTTATGCCGTTGGCCGGGGCACCCTGAAGAATTCGCCCGCCATCAGCCATGAAGCACTGGCCGCTAAGGGCTTCACACCAGAAATGATCGATGCGGTGGAGGGCGCACTGCCAAGCGCCTTCGACATCCGCTTCGTCTTCAACCGCTGGACGCTTGGCGAAGAGGCTTGCCGCGAGGCACTTGGCCTCGACGAGGAGGATCTCGAGAGTGCGGACCTCCTCGGCACGCTTGGTTTTTCGAAAGAGGAGATCGAAGCTGCCAATCTTTATTGCGGCGGCGCGATGACCGTCGAGGGTGCGCCAGACCTGCGCGAGGAACATCTGGCGGTATTCGACTGCGCCAATCCCTGTGGCCGGAATGGCGTCCGCCACCTCTCCACGAAGAGTCATATCCACATGCTGGGGGCCGTGCAGCCCTTTATCTCAGGCGCGATTTCTAAGACCGTGAACATGGCAAACAGCGCAACAGTGCAGGACTGCATCAACGCCTATCTGCTGTCCTGGAGCCTCGGCCTCAAGGCAAATGCGCTCTATCGCGACGGCTCGAAGCTCTCGCAACCGCTGGCGGCGACGGCACTTGGCGGCGATCTCTCCGAGGAAATCGCCGAGGCGTCTACGGCAGCGCGGGCACCCATTCTGGCGGAACGGATCGTCGAGCGCCGCCTGATCGAGCGCAAGCGTCTGCCAGACCGCCGCAAGGGCTACACGCAGAAGGCCACGGTCGGGAACCACAAGGTTTATTTACGCACAGGCGAATATGATGACGGCAAGCTCGGCGAAATCTTCATCGACATGCACAAGGAGGGCGCGGCCTTCCGCAGTCTGATGAACAATTTCGCCATCGGCATCTCCATTGGCCTGCAATATGGTGTGCCGCTGGAGGAATATGTCGAGGCCTTTACCTTCACACGCTTTGAGCCCTCCGGCATGGTGGAGGGTAATGATGCGATTAAGATGTCGACTTCAATCCTGGACTACCTCTTCCGCGAGCTGGCAATTTCCTATCTCGGGCGCGGCGATCTCAGCCATGTCATGCCGGACGATGTCCGGCCGGACAGTCTTGGTGGCGGTGAGAACGAGGCGGCCCTGGCGGACCGCGAGATGGGCCAGCCGATCCCGACGGCAGCCAGCCGCGGCTTCGTGCGTGACAATCTCTATGTCGTGTCGCAATGGCAACCCGAAACCGCGTTGAAAGCCGGTGGTGCTGCGGAGGAAGTGCCGCTCGCAGAGCCGATGCTGGCCGTTGCTGGCGACGCCACGGCCGTCCGGCGGGCCCGGATGTTGGGCTATGAGGGCGATGCCTGCGGAAGCTGCGGTAATTTCACCATGGTCCGCAACGGCACCTGCATGAAATGCATGACCTGTGGCCATACGGACGGATGCAGTTGACACCGACGGCATTATCCATGAACCGCGCGGCCCACCGGTGCAATACTCGGCTTCCCTGCGTTGCGCCTGAAACATCCGGCACCGTGACGACATGGATAAATTTAATCTTCGAAAGCGATTCTCCCGGCGCATTGACAGCCTGTCCATGCTTCCCAGATAATTATCGACAGTAGGAGTTCGTCGGCACGATGAGTGCAGGGATCAGCATTTCCGACAGGGCCGCCGAGCGGGTCGCCCATCTGATCGAACAGCAGTCGGGTTCGGACCTAATGCTGCGCGTCTTGGTTTCGGGCGGCGGCTGTTCGGGTTTTCAATACAGCTTCGCTTTCGACGATACGCGCAATGATGACGACCTCGTGTTCAGTCATGCCGGCATCGATGTGGTGATAGACGAAATGTCGCTGGAACTTCTGGAAGGTGCGGAGATTGATTTCGTCGAGGACCTCGCTGGCGCCGCCTTTCGGATCGACAACCCCAACGCAACGGCGTCCTGCGGCTGTGGCTCGTCTTTCGCCGTCTGAATGAAAATCGCAAGCTGGAACGTCAACTCGATCAAAGCCCGCCTGCCTGCCGTGATCGACTGGTTAGAGGCGGTCGCCCCAGATGTCTTGGCACTTCAGGAGGTCAAATGCACCGCCGATTCTTTCCCGCATGCCGAAATCGAGGCAGCGGGATATCGGGCGGTAGTTGTCGGCCAGAAGGCCTATAACGGCGTTGCGCTGGTCTCGAAATCGACTCCCGACTCGTTGCGCGAAGGCCTGCCAGGCGATAGTGGAGATGATCAGGCGCGCTATATTGAGGCGGTGTTCAACGGTGTGCGCGTCGCCTCTCTCTATCTGCCGAACGGCAACCCGGTCACAAGCGAGAAATTCTCCTACAAGCTCGCCTGGATGGCGCGGCTGAAACGCCATGCCGCGCGCCTCCTGGCCGATGAGGTGCCAACTGTTCTCGGCGGGGATTTCAATGTCATCCTCGAACCTGAGGATTGCCACGCTCCGGAAGACTGGAAGGGCGATGCGCTTTACCGGCCGGAAAGCCGTCGCGCCTTCCGCGAGATTCTCTATCTCGGCTGGGCGGATGCTTTCCGTTCGCTGCACGCGCGCCGCAGCGGTGCCTTCACCTTCTGGGACTACCAGCGCGGCCGCTGGCAGCGCGGCGAAGGCATCCGCATAGACCACTTGCTGCTGTCGCCAGCAGCGCTCGACCGGCTGGAGGCCTGCGATATCGACACAGCTCCCCGCGCGCGCCCTAAGGCATCCGATCACACACCTGTCTGGTGTCGGCTCGGCCCCGCGCCCGAAGCCGGAGCCCTGTTCCATACGGCGGGCGCATAGATGCCGCCTTCAGATTTCGCTAACGGGGCGGTCATTGTGATCGGCGGCTGGCCCACCTGACGACTCGCTATCCAACCGCGCTTCCGCTGCGGCCAGGTCCTCTCGCGTGTTGATGTTGAAGAAGGGATCGCCCTCGGGCGGGATGGGGAATTCGACATCGGCCACGCGGTGCCGGGCGGTCCAGCGATCGACCTTGCGCAAGCCCTCTTCGGCCAGCGCATGGTGCAGGTCGTCGGCAAGACTAGTGGCCCAGAGCGCGAAGACTGGATGGCGCCGCCCACCGGAGGTTGCGGTAACAATGTCCGCCCGGCCCGCTTCCGCCGCCAGATCGCAGACCAGTGCTTCGGGGAAGAAGGGTGCGTCGCAGGGGAAGCTCGCGACCCAGCCATAGCCTGCCTCACGCGCCCAAGTCATGCCGGCGAGCACGCCCGCAAGCGGCCCAGCAAAGCCCGCGACGGGATCAGGTAGCACTGGCAGGCCGAGCGGCGCGAATTCCACTGCCGGCGCATTGGCGTTGACGGCGAGGCGAGCGACCTGCGGGCTAGCACGCGCCACCACATGGGCGAGCAGCGGGCGCCGAGCGAGCAGCACCATACCTTTCAGTCCGCCGCCCATCCGCCGCCCAAGGCCACCGGCCAGCAAGAGGCCGGCACAGTTTCGCCGGGGATCAGCTGCCATGCGCTCAGGCTGCGTCGCCGGCAGCGACATCCGGGCTGGCATCGAACAGGAGGCGTTCACAGCCGGAGAGCGCGATGAAGCGCTTGCCCTTCGCGCGTCCGACAAGCGTCAGACCCGCCTGCCGGGCAAGCGCCACACCCGAGGCCGTGAAGCCCGAGCGCGAGATCAGGATCGGCACGCCCATCTGCACGGTCTTGATGACCATCTCGCTGGTGAGCCGTCCGGTGGTGAAAAAGAGTTTACCAAGGGGTGAGACATCATTGAGGCGCATATAGCCGGCGATCATGTCCACGGCGTTGTGCCGACCCACATCCTCCAGATAGAGCAGCGGTCGGTCGCGTTCGCAGAGCACGCATCCGTGGATGGCACCGGCCGCCAGATAAAGGCTCGGCCGGCGCGCGATCTTGGCTGAGAGCGTGTAAATCCAAGAGGTACGAAGCAGGTCCGGCGGCAAGGCGGTGGCCTCGAAATTATCCATGACATCGGCGAACACGGTGCCGACGGCACAGCCAGAGGTGCGGACCCGGCGCTCCAGCCGACGCTCGTAATCCGTCTTGCGCGCCGTGCGCACGATGACGGCTTCCAGCTCGTCGTCAATGTCGATGCCGGTAATCTCGTCGTCCGGGCGCAGCATGTTCTGATTAGCAAGGAAGCCGACAGCCAGCCAGTCGGCATGGTCGCCGACCGTCATCGCGGTCACGACCTCCTGGCTGTTCAGATAAATGGTGAGCGGGCGTTCGACGACGACGCGGGTGCTGCGTTCCCGCCCCTCATGGTCGATGCCGGTGACGGCTTCGGTCAGCCTCGGATTTTCCGGGTCAGGTGCGACCAGGAACTCCTGCATGAACTCGCTCATATTCTCCACTATGCTCCGGGCCATGGAGAGGCTCAACGATTGTTTTGCGGCGAGTGACCGGCTGTTGACCGTTGGCGAGGCGGCTGAACGCTTGCAGACGCGGCTTGTCCCCGTAGTCGGACACGAGCGGGTGCCGCTTTCCGCCGCGCGGGACCGGATCCTGGCGGAGCCGCTCGTGAGCGGCCTCAACGTGCCGGGCTATGACAATGCCGCTGTAGACGGTTACGCCTTCGCGCAGGGGCAGAAGCGCTACCGCATCGCCGGGCGGGCCGCGGCAGGGCAACCTTTCCCTTATCAGCTGGCACCCGGAGATGCGGTTCGCATATTGACCGGTGCGCCCATGCCGGAGGGCGCGGATACGGTGGCAATGCAGGAGGACTGCCGCCTCGACGGAGAAACCGTGACGGTCCCTGCAGGCCTTGATGCCGGCTCTAATTACCGCAAGGCCGGCGAGAATATCCGCCAGGGGGAGACAGTGTTCGAGGCCGGCCGGCGCCTCGGGCCCCTGCAATTGGGTGTTGCCGCCTCACTGGGAGTGACCATGCTCGAGGTCTTCCGGCCGCTGCGCGTCGCCCTGTTCTCTACTGGCGATGAATTGGCGCTGCCCGGTAAGCCGCTGGCACCGGGGCAGCTCTATGACTCTAACCGGACCATGCTGCGTGCCTTCCTGGAGGCCGATGGCCTTGTCGTGACGGACCTTGGTATCCTTTCCGACGACGCGCCCTCGGTAAAGGTGGCGCTTGTCGAGGCGGCGGCCGGGCACGATGTAGTGATAACTTCGGCGGGCATCTCGACCGGGGAGGAAGATCATGTGGCAGCGTCCGTGTCGGCGCTGCATTTCTGGCGCCTCGCGGTGAAACCCGGCCGGCCACTGGCACTCGGCAGCATAGGAAATGCGGCTTTTGTCGGCCTACCTGGGAATCCAGTAGCTGCTGCCGCCTGCTTTGTGATGCTGGTGAGGCCGATGCTGGGCCTGCTCGGCGGCGGCGGTTGGACCCCCCCGCCCTCCACATCGGTCCCCGCCGGCTTCACTATGAAGAAGAAGACAGGGCGGCGAGAATGGCTGCGCGTCCGCCTCGACGGGAACGGCGCGGCCAGAAAGGCCGGCCCCGACGGCTCGGCGCTGCTACACGTCATGGCCGAGGCCGATGGCCTGCTCGATATCCCCGAGCATGTGGCCGCCATCGCCCCCGGAGACCATTTCTCAATGTTCCGGCTTTGACGTCGCCTAGCTGACGCTCCAGTACCGCAGACATGGTGCAGTAAACAACAATATTACCAACTCGTTCCACAGGCCGGCAGCGCTCGCCAGCTCGCCTCGGAGGGCAAGCCAGTGTATGTTCCAGAACGAATCGGGTGTAGGGAAAGTGGCCATGGCAGGCAGCGTCAACAAGGTCATTCTGATCGGGAATCTGGGTCGCGACCCCGAGATCCGAACCATGCAGTCTGGCGACAAGCTCGCAAACCTGTCGGTAGCAACCTCGGAAACCTGGAACGACCGGCAGAGCGGCGAGCGGCGCGAGCGCACGGAATGGCACCGCGTTGTGATATTCGGGCGTTTGGCAGAAATTGCCGAACAATATCTTCGTAAAGGCTCGAAGGTGTATGTCGAAGGCAGCCTGCAAACGCGCAAATGGCAGGACCAGTCCGGGCAGGATCGCTATTCGACTGAAGTTGTCCTGCAGCGATTCCGCGGAGAACTCCACATGCTGGACCGCACGGGCGGCGACTCAAGGGACGGAGATTATGGCGGCTATGACAACCACGATCAGGTTTCAAGCAGTAGCGGCAGGTCGGCGGCACCAGCACCGGCTCTGGGCTCGGACCTGGATGACGACATCCCCTTCTGATGGACCGCCTCCTACATGATGAGACCCCGACAGGCTTTCCGCAGCCCGATTAGCGTTCCGTGAAGGACACCATCACCATAGAGCCCAACGACATCGCGCCGGTCGCGCTCGAGGACGAGATGCGCCGCTCGTATCTCGATTACGCGATGAGCGTGATCGTGGCGCGCGCGCTGCCGGATGTGCGTGACGGGTTGAAGCCGGTCCATCGGCGCATTCTCTACGCCATGCGCGAGGGCGGCTACAGCTGGAACCAGCCTTTCCGCAAGTCAGCGCGCATCGTCGGCGACGTGATGGGCAAATTCCACCCGCATGGCGACAGCGCGATCTACGATGCCATGGTGCGGATGGCGCAGCCTTTCTCCATGCGTCTACCGCTGGTCGCGGGCCAGGGCAATTTCGGTTCCATGGACAACGACCCCCCGGCGGCAATGCGCTATACAGAAGCGCGGCTGGCGCGGGCGGCAGAAGCGCTGCTGACCGATATCGACAAGGATACGGTCGATTTCCAGCCGAATTACGACGACAGCGAACAAGAACCGGTGGTGTTACCGGCGCAGTTTCCGAACCTTCTCGTTAATGGTGCCGGCGGCATTGCTGTCGGCATGGCCACCAATATCCCGACCCACAATCTGGGCGAAGTGATCGACGCCTGCTTCGCCTATCTCGACAACCCGACGATCTCTGTCGATGAGCTGATGGAATATGTGCCAGGGCCGGATTTCCCCACCGGCGGGGTGCTGCTCGGCCGCGAGGGCATCAGGCAGGCTTATCAAACCGGACGCGGCACGGTCATCCTCCGCGCGCGCACCGAGATCGAGGAGCGGCAGGAAGGCAGCCGCCAGGCGATCATCGTCACGGAGGTGCCCTACCAGGTCAACAAGGCGCGGATGATCGAACGCATCAGCGAGGTCGTGAATCTGAAGCTGATCGAGGGCATCCAAGCACTCCGCGACGAAAGCGACCGGCGCGGCATCCGCATTGTCATCGAGCTCAAGCAGGGCGTTGAGCCCCGCGTGCTGCTTAATCAGCTCTACCGCCACACGCAGATGCAGGTGAGCTTTGGCATCAACATGCTTGCGCTGGACGGCGGACGACCTGAGACATTATCGCTGGACCGTGTCCTGCACGCCTTCATCGTCTTCCGCGAAGAGGTTGTGGCACGGCGCACCCGTCACGACCTCGGCAAGGCTAGGGAGCGCGCGCATGTGCTGGTGGGCCTTGCGGTTGCGGTCGCCAATATCGACGAGATCATCCAGGTCATTCGGCAGGCGAGCGACCCCGCTGAAGCGCGCGCTGGTCTACAGGCGCGCCCCTGGCCAGCGGCAGACACTGCACCACTGTTGGCGCTTCTCGGCACGCCCGGCGGCACGCTGGACGACGGCAGCTACCAGCTGAGTGATGCGCAAGCGCGCGCCATTCTCGACCTGCGCTTGCACCGGCTTACCGGCCTCGAACGGCAGAAGATTGCTGAGGAACTCGAAGAGGTGGCAGAGCGCATCCGCGGCTATCTGGAAATCCTGGGGTCGCGGGAAACATTGCTCTCCGTGATCCGCGAGGAATTACGGAGCGTACGAGAGCGCTTTGCAGACAAGCGCCGGTCGGTCTTTACCGACGACGAAATCGCTCCGGACGAAGAAGACCTGATCCAGCGCGAAGACATGGTCGTGACGGTGAGCCAGGGCGGCAATATCCGGCGCGTGCAGCTTTCCACCTATCGGGCGCAAAAGCGCGGTGGCAAGGGGCGTGCCGGCATGTCTGCACGCTATGAGGACGCGGTTTCGCAGGTCATCATCGCGCACACCCATACGCCGCTCCTGTTCTTCTCGGCCTCCGGCATTGTTTACAAGCTCAAGGTCCACCGCCTGCCGCGTACGGGCCCGCAGGGTCGCGGCGTCAAGATGCAGCAGGTCATCGAGGCGCTACCGGCCGGCGACCGTATCACCGCGGTCATGGCGATGCCGGATGATGAGGAAAGCTGGCAGGACCTGTCAGTCATGTTTGCGACTGCAAACGGCAATGTCCGGCGCAACACGCTGGCGGATTTCATCAACATCCCACGACGCGGCAAGATCGCGATGAAACTCGACGAAGACGATGTCCTGGTCGGGGTGAAACCCTGCGGGCTGGACGACCATATCCTGCTAGCGACCCGGCAAGGCAAGGCGCTGCGTTTCCAGGCGAAGGACGTACGGGAATTCGTCAGCCGTACCTCCACAGGCGTGCGTGGCGTAACCCTCCTCGAGGAGGACCGTGTCATATCCATGAGTGTGCTAGACGGAGCCGAGTTCACCCCGGAGGAACGCAATACCTATCTGAGCAAGGGCAGCATTGGAGATCTGGTACGCACGGCCGAAATGCGCACCCGCGAGCAGATGATCCTGTCAGTCGCCTCGGACGGCTACGGCAAGCGCACCTCCGCTTACGATTACCGCGTGACCCGGCGGGGCGGACAGGGCATCGAGCTAATGGCGCGCAGCAGCGGGGAGACCGAAGTAGCCGCCGCCTTCCCGGTCGAGGAAAACGACCAGCTCTTGCTGGTGACCGATGGCGGACAGCTGATCCGCTGCCCGGTCGCCGACATTCGGATTGCGCGGCGCTCGACCAGGGGCGTGCGCCTGTTCAACATTCCCGAAGGCGCGCGGGTGGTCCAGGTCTCGCATCTTGCGGATGCCAACGAGGACGACGAGACAGAGGACCAGAACGGCGAGGACATCGAAGCGGATGTCGGCAGCGGTGCAGGAGGGCGAGAGTGAGCAGCGAGAAGATCGGCCTTTACCCCGGCACGTTCGACCCGATCACTAATGGCCATATTGACATCATCTACCGGGGTGCGCGCCTAGTTGACCGACTGATCGTCGGCGTATTCAACAATGCGGGCAAGGGGCCGCTTTTCACCCCGGTCGAACGCCAGGCGATGGTCGAGGCGGAGATCACTGCGCTGCCGGATCGCAAGACGGCCGCGCGCATCGAGGTGCGGCTCATGGATGGGCTGCTGGTCGCCTATGCGCGCACGCACAAGGTCAATGTGATCGTCCGCGGGCTCCGCGCCGTCTCCGATTTCGAATACGAGATGCAGATGGCGAGCCTGAACCGCTCGATGGAACCGGATGTTGAAACAGTGTTCCTCGCCGCGTCGGAGAACCACCAGTTCATCTCTTCGCGTTTCGTAAAAGAAATCGCGGCGCTTGGCGGGGACTCGTCCGCCTTCACCACGTCACGCGTGATCGCTGCCCTGCATGCGCGCTTCGGCACCGGGGACAAGGTCGAGAGCGGCGCCGCCTCCAAGGCCTATTGAGGCCGCCCTTGACAGCGGCTGCCACGCCGCACAGTGTCCCGCCATCTTGGTCAGGGCGCGTAGCTCAGTTGGTAGAGCATCTGACTTTTAATCAGACGGTCCCAGGTTCGAACCCTGGCGCGCTCACCACTATAATCCCTTGATATTATTGATGTTTTCTACATCTTTCATATTTCGGACGCCATCATATTTCAATCTTGGCAAACTATTGGCAAACATCCAGATTCACAATCCTGTCGGTGAATAGCAACGGCAGGTCGCCCAACTTGGCCGGCCAGCGCGGTGCCGGCGCGCATTGAGGTTCTGGTCGATGCAAGGTTGAAACCGATCAAGCTGGGTCGTCAGGAAATCCGTTTCCGATACGCAGCACCGAAACCGCATCAAGCGCTGCATCAACAAAATCGAACACTTCCGGCGTATCGCAACCCGATACGACCGAAAAGCAATACACTTCCTTGCCTTCATCTATATCGCCGCTGCTATCATATGGATGCGGTGAATGTCGATTCTTCCTAGAGGAATATGTGAACGACGTGTACTGAGAAGCTGTCTGACGACGGGAGCGGCAATGCCGGAACGAACCGTAGAAACGCCATTGGGGCCGATAGCGCTGGTCGCGTCAGGCGACGCGCTGACAGAACTTTATTGGGCCGCTCAAGGCGGGAGAGCGCCTGCCCCTTGCTGGATGAAGCGTCTACTCAGCTTGCCGCCTATTTCGCAGGCCGGCGGCGAGCAGGCGGCATCGCTTCTTCTTCGTAAGGTCGGTCCCGCCAATGCGGATGCCGCCAAGAACCTCGCCTATTGCCTGTACGATATTTGCGCCAACAAGCGACGGAACGCCACCGAAGCGGCATCCTACAATGGCCTGATCGCCGTATGGTCGGAACTCACCCGTCAGGCTGCGGCAATCCACGATACACGTGCCGACCTGCAAGGGTCCCTGGAATTGTAGGGACATGAGCTACCGGGTCGAGGAGATCGAAAGCCGGCTACGGTCGGGTGAGGACAGCGGCTGGGAATTCAAGCAGGTCGAATTTGCCGGGGATCGTCCGAGACGGCCGACTCGCGACGACTGGGCTGACGAATTCACGGCCTTCTCCAACGCCACCGGGGGCGTGGTGCTCGCTGGTGTTGCCGACGACGGCAACGTCATCGGCATGTCGCGTGTGCAAATCACCAACCTGGATTCCCTTCTCGTAGAGGTGAGCACCGATACCATCAAGCCGCCTCTTCGTATCCGCACGCATCACAAGGAACTGTCCGACGGTAAGCTGGTGCTGCTGGTCGAAGTGCCAGAGGGCGATTCCGTGCATGAGAGTCCCGGAGGGTGCTATATCCGAGTGGGCGCTTCGAAACGGCTCATGACCGGCGACGAGCGGTTACGCTTGGCGCAACGGCGATCGCAGGCCCGCTTCCTGTGGTTCGACAAGCAGCCGGTGCCGGAGACCGGCTTCAAGACATTGGCCGAGGCCCTCTGGAGACCATTGCTCAGCGCCGAGGGTGCCGCCGAGCCCGAGGCGGCGCTCGGGAAGCTTGCGCTCCTTGAAGACGATGAAGCCGGTATCCTTCGCGCCACAGTAGCTGGTGTGCTGTTGTGCACTCCAAATCCGGAACGATGGCTCCCGAACGCCTGCATCACGGCCACCAGATACCGTGGCGGAGACCGAGCATCGGGCCAGATCGATGCCCAGGAAATCACCGGACCACTGAACGAACAGATCGCCGGGGCCGTTGCCTTTGCCGCCAGAAACATGCAGGTCGCGGCACGAAAGGATCCGGCCCGTTCGGATCTGCCCCAATACAGCGAGAAGGCCCTGTTCGAAGCCTTGGTCAACGCAGTTGTCCATCGCGACTACTCCATGAGGGGAAGCAAGATTCGGCTGTCCATGTTCGACAATCGCGTCGAAATTCAGTCGCCCGGTTCCCTGCCGAACAACCTGACGGTGGAGAGCATGGCCTTGAGGCAGTCCACTCGCAATGAGGCCTTGACCTCGGTAATGGCACGAATGCCTATCGGAGGGACCCGTGGCGGCGAAGACAGGCGTTACTACATGGAGCGTCGCGGTGACGGTGTGCCCATTATCCAACGCGAGACATGGCAGTTGTGCGGGAAGTATCCCGAATACGAGGTCGTTGACGATTCAGAGGTCCTTCTTGTCGTTCCCGCAGCAACGCACGAACGGAGTCCCGCTCGTGCCGTCGTCTCAGTGCGGTCCGGCGGTCGCTCTTTGCCGGGTACCAATCTCCTTCTACTATTTCCGAACAGGACCTGGAAGCGGGCCACCACGGACGACCAGGGCGAAGCAGCCGTCGATCTGCATACGACCCAGCTGCCCATGACCGTGTTCGCTTCCGCACCAGAACATGCCGCGACACTAGTGCGGGACTGGATACCAAGCGAACGCGCGCTAGCGATCGATCTGGAGGCTTTGCCGGCAGGAGGATCGGTAATTTTGCCAGAGGCGACCGGTCATCTTCCAGGATTAAAGGGCAGGCTCAATCCCATACGCGACTCCCATGACCGGACCTATCTTTACGCGTCGAACATTGCGATCGGCGAAGGCAAACAGCAGCCAGTTCACTTCATTCCTGGCGAAGAACTGCAATTGACCGATGCGGAAGGGGCGGAACTGCGCGTACGGATCATCGATATCGTCGGCCGGTCAGCGCTTGTTGAGTATTTCGATGCTCGGCGACGACTTCGGTGATCGGCCACTTATTCCTGAACGACTAATACAACTTCGGGGGGTGCAGTTCTCGGATGGCGGATAGGAATTAGGTTATTTCAATGGTTTAGGTCGCTTCGACGCGAGGCATATGGGGATTTGATGCCAATCGGCGCCTGAGGGCGGGGATTTTGCTGCCCGGTCGGGACGATGATGGGGTAAGTCGGGAACGCTCCGCTCCGCCGGAAGCGGAGTGATGTCCAACCGTTCAAAGTTCCATCGGGAGCGTCCCCATGCCAGTGTCCTAGCCTTGCCCGTCCATCACTCTTTCGGAGTTGCCGGAGGCGGCGGCGGTGAAGCGGGTATTGGCGCTGTTCGAGGATCATGCAGGTGGCGGAGGAGGTCCCGAGGCCCTGGAAGCGGCGGGATGCGCTGGCTGCGATGAAGGATGTCTGCTGCCTTGTGCTCCGCGGGGTGATCGAGAGCCGGGATGACGGGGCGCGGCGCCTGGAGCGGGCATGTCTGGTATCGGGTGGAGGAGACCGCCAGGACGGTGATGACGTCTGTGGGCGCGGTGGAGTATCGGCGCCCGCGTTACCGTCGCGACGGCGTGTCGGCCTCGATCGTCCCGGTGGACGAGAGCCTGGTGAACGGCTGCCTGACCCGGAGGGCGGCGCATCTGGGCGTGTGGCTGATGGGCCATTGCCCGGGAAGCGGAAGCTTTCTTCGGCAAGGTCGGCGTGATGACGCCGTCGGCGAGCACGCTTCAGCGTCTGGTCGGCGCATGAGCGCTGGGAGACGGTCGGCGAAGCGGCGCTTGAGGAGATCCGGGTTGCGGAGGGCATACCGGCGGCGGCCGTCACGGCGGCGGTCTCGCTTGACGGCATCATGGTGCCGCTGCGGCGAGGACGGACGCGCCTGCTGGCGCGAGGCGTCCTGCGGCACGGTCTCCTTCCACGACAGTGACGGCAAACGGCTGCGCACGACCTGGCCGCATGCCGGAAAGCGGAAAGACCGGCTTGAAAGCCCGGCTTCGGGCCGAGGTCGCCCACATACAAGCCGCTCGTCCGGACATTGCGATCATCGCGCTTGCCGACGGCGCCTAACTGGACCTTCCTGGAAAGCCTCTCGCCTACCGAGCAGGCCGTCGACTATTGGCACTCGTGCCAACATCTCGCAGCCGCCCACGCGCGCAACCCCCGCTGGTTCGAGACATATCGCGACATCCTCCGTCACGACGGGGTGGAGAAGGTCATCCGCGCCTTGCGCTACCTGCACGATACCGCCCACCGAGCGGGCAAGGTCGAGCGCGAACTCGCCTTCTTCCGCAAGAACCGAAAACGCATGCGCTACCGCGCCCTGAAGGACAAGCGCCTCGCCATCGGGTCCGGCGTTGTCGAAGCCGCAAACAAAATGCTCATCACACAGCGCATGAAGCGATCCGGCATGCGATGGCGCATCCCCGGCGGGCAGGCCGTCCTCACCTTCCGCGCCCTCATAAAGTCCGGACGCTTCGAAAGCGCCTGGGAGGCCATGTTCAACGCTGCGCACAGGCGCCCGCCGCAAATGACAACAACAGCCCCATAGACCGCCACACCGGCCTCACAGCCTGAAAAAGCTCAACTCAGGACGACAAAACGTCCCGCCATATCAGACTCA
>JAPORR010000103.1 GCA_026710105.1 Alphaproteobacteria bacterium | reverse complement strand
GCCCGGCGTCGCAGTCGCACTTCAACGATTTGTGCCGGATGCTCGGTGACCCACCTCTTGCCTCGACGAGTTCGGGCGCTGGCCATAAGCGCAGTTGAAAAGATCTTCGCCGACACCTTGCTAGCGACGACGGTCCCACAGTGAAGTCTGAGGTTCAGCCAAATCCTGCCGTTCAACGCCTTTGGCCGGCGCACTTTGGACTTCTCGTGATTCCCATGGGATTCCCATTGCAAAATCAAGCCTGGCTTCTAGAATCAAAAATCCCCTGAAAACATCAGCGTTTTCAGGGGATTTTTGGTTGCGGGGGCAGGATTTGAACCTGAGACCTTCAGGTTATGAGTTCGAAAACCAGCCTCATGGACGAACAGACGCTCGTCGCCTACCATCGCCTCAGACCTATGATAACCGATAGTTTTTCCGATAGTTTTTTCCTTCATTCTTGCGGACAAACGTCAACCGGTATACCCTCACCTTTGAGGGATAAAAGTTCCAAATGCATTCCGAGAAGAGTCATGCCCAAGCTCACCAAGCGTTATGTCGAGAACCTTCCCGTGCGCGAGAAGGAGTACTTCGTCTGGGACGACATTCTTAAGGGCTTCGGCGCACGCGTCTATCCCAACGGGGGTAAGCGCTACGTCGCCCAGCTCTTCCGCGAGGGAAAGACCGTCCGCGTCCAGATCGGCCGCCACGGCGCCATGCCCTTCGAGGAGGCCAAGGCCAGGGCGCGCAAGATCATCGCCGACATCGACGACGGCCGGAACCCGAACCGGGAGAAGGAGGCCGAGCGCCTGTCGCCGACGGTGGCGCAGCTGGCGGAGCGCTTTCTGGAGGAATACGTCCCCCTGCACTGCAAGCCGCGCACCCAGGTGGAGTACCGACATTCCGTGAACCGCTACATCCTTCCCGCCCTGGGGTCGATCCGCGTGCTAGCGCTGAGGCGGGAAGAGGTGGCGGCGCTGCACCACGACATGCAGGACAAGCCCTACCAGGCCAACCGGACGCTCGGGGTGCTGTCGAAGATGATGAACCTGGCCGAGTCCTGGAACCTGCGGCCGGACCGGTCCAACCCCTGCTACCACGTCCGCAAGTACCGGGAGAGCAAGCACGAGCGGTTCCTGACGGGCGAAGAGCTCACCCGCCTGGGCAAGGCGCTGGACGAGGAGGAGCCGTTCGCCCCCTCGGCGGTGACGGCGTATCGCCTGCTGCTCTACACGGGAGCGCGGCTGTCGGAGATCCAGACCCTGAAGTGGGAGTACATCCGGGGTAACCGGATCCACCTGCCGGATTCGAAGACCGGCGCCAAGACGATCCCGCTCAACGCGCCTGCGCTCGAGGTCCTGGCGAACGCCCAGCGGATCGCGGGCAACCCCTATGTCGTCGCGGGCGCGAAGGAGGGCGAATATCTGAAGGACCTGCAGAAACCCTGGCGGCGGGTGCGCAAGGCGGCCGGGCTCGAAGACGTGCGGATCCACGATCTTCGTCATACGTTCGCCTCGGAGGCGGTGATGGCAGGCGAGAGCCTGCCGACGGTGGGCAAGATCCTCGGCCACACCCAGGCCCAGACCACCGCCCGCTACGCCCATCTCGCCGACGACCCCCTCCAGAGCGCATCGGACCGCGTGGCGTCATCGCTCAAGAAGGCTCTGGACGGTTAAGAAGCGGGAAGCCTGTCGCCGGCCTCGGCCACCGCTTCCGCTTCGCCGAAGTCGATCCCGGCATAGCCCGGCCGACGGTGGCACCAGACATCGAACGCTGACCGCCGCTGTCCTCGGTCGTGATCGCCGCGATGGGAGGCTTCGTTGCCTTCCCTGATGTGTCGTCGAGCACAGACAATTGTCCGAGTCGCCGATCGCAGACATTTTGCGCTTGTCGCTGCTCGACGACATGTGTAGATTGTTGGCGTTCGACGACATCGAGGCCATCATGCAAATTCGAACCCCCCTGGACCTCGGTCTGGCCATCCGCGACAGGCGCCGCAAGCTCAAGCTGAGCCAGACCGAACTCGCGCGCAAAGCGGGAGTCGGACGACAATGGGTCGTGGCCATCGAGCACGGCAAGTCCCGTGCCGAGCTCAGTCTGGTTCTCCGTACTCTTGCCGCCCTGGACCTCCCGTTGAGGATCGATCCCGGCGCTCGCCGGCTTCCGTCGGGTGACGACATGAACCCCCTCGACATCGACGCCATCGTGAATGCCGCCAAGGAAAATCGGACATGATCGAGCTTCTTGTCGTCGTTGCCGATCGCAGGATCATGGGCGAGATCCGGCGCGACCGACGAGGCCGGCTGACACTCGTTTACGACGACCGCTGGCGGTCCATGGATGCGGCTTATCCGCTTTCCCTCTCGATGCCGCTCGTGGTCGCCGAACATGAGCATGCCAGGATCGAACCCTGGCTCTGGGGACTGCTTCCCGACAACGAAGTCATCCTGGCCCGCTGGGGACAGCGGTTTCACGTATCGCCCCGCAACGCCTTTGCGTTGCTCAGTGCGGTCGGCGAGGACTGCGCCGGCGCCATCCAGCTGGTACGACCGGACAGGGTCGCCGACGTTCTCCAAGACGAGGGCCAGCAGATCGAATGGTTGACCGAAGCCGACATCGCCGAACGCCTGCGGATCCTGAGACAAGATCAGGCAGCGTGGCGCATGGCACGCGATGCCGGCCAGTTCAGCCTCGCCGGGGCGCAGCCGAAGACGGCGCTCCTCTTCGACGGTCAGCGCTGGGGCGTGCCCAGCGGCCCGACACCCACCACCCACATCCTGAAACCGCCCATCGACGGGCTCGACGGTCACGCCGAAAACGAACACCTTTGCCTCGCGCTAGCCCGGGCACTCGGATTGCCCGCGGCACGCTCGGAGGTGCGCAGATTCGAGAATGAATCGGCAATCATCGTGGAACGGTATGATCGGACCAGACTCCCCGGTGCGATACGGCGCCTTCACCAGGAAGACTTGTGCCAGGTCCTGGGGCTTCCCCCGACGAAGAAATATCAGAACGAGGGCGGTCCCGGGTGCGCCGAGCTGAGCGAAGCCATCTGGACACACTCGGGAGAACCCGGCGACGATGCGCGAACCTTCGCACGTGCCATCATGCTGAACTGGATCATCGGTGGCACCGACGCGCACGCAAAGAACTTCTCCATGCTGATCGGCCCCCAAGGCCGCGGTCGCCTCGCACCTCTCTACGACGTGGCGAGCATTTTGCCCTACGACGCAGATCTCAGGAGGCTGAAGATGGCCACCAAGATCGGCGGCAAGTACCTGCTCGAAGAGGTTCGATCACGCCATTGGGTGAAATTCGCAACGGAAGTGCGCCTGCCGCCCGCCGACGTCATCGACATGGGAAAGGCCATGGCTGAGATGCTACCCGCGGCATTTGCCCAGACCGTCGACGACGCCCGCGCCAATGGGCTCGATCACCCGATTCTGCAGAGTATGTCCGACATTTTGACCGCTCGCTCAGTTCAATGTGCCCACGTCTTGGAAGCGGCGGCAGCTTGATCCGCTCCTCAAGTGCGCAGATCAGATTTGGCAATCACTGAGGGCCTTGCCGAGCGCGGTCCGGGACCGTGCGTTGATCGTCGCGACGGTTCAACGCCGTTCGGTGCGGCAACGTGTTGATTTGCTTCAGTCCCGCGAAGCACGACGGCGACGCCGAACAACACCCGCTCGGACCTGAGAGAACTGAGATGCACCATGCCCATTGACGACGACGCGCGAGTGGCGATCACACTGCGCCTGCAAACCGCCTACGCGGAGACTCTGGAGAGCTACACCCGCAAACCGGCGTGGATCGAGCTCCTCAGAGACGTAGCCCTAGCCCAACAGTGGCTCACAATCGGGGCAGCTTACTCCGGCATTGAACAAACTCTAAAGTACCTCATCGCGCTCCAAATGGACTTCACCGTCGACGAACTGCTCGTCGAGAGAGGCATCTTGGAGAATCCTCGGGAGGAGCCCGAACGACGTACGCGATACCGCATACACCAACTTGCCATCCTATTCCGGCGACTGGACCACCACACGAGGGAGGCGGTCGAACACGACTACGCCGTGTGGCAGTCGCTATACGACTATCTCACGATTCCGAGATGCGTGGAGTTCCTCGAACACATCCAGAGAGCGCGCGACAGACTGCGATCAGAGCCGCCAGCTCCTCCGCAACGCGGGCCGGCAGCCCTGAAAGATCGATGGCAGGATGCAGACTGCGAAACTGTCATGGGGCCGTGGTTGGGGTTTCTTCGCAATGACATCCTACCCGCTGGGCGGAGCGGTCCCACCTCCATCCTCGCCAGTCGTGACAAAATCCTGCCCTCAAAACCCCGATTGTCACCGATCAGCCTCAAAGGCCAGCGGGGGAAAATACAAAATCTCAATAAATCAAGAGCTTATCAGCGCCATGTCAGCGCCATGCCAGACTTGCACCCGCCTTGACTTTCTTTTGTGGTCAAACTTTCT
>JAPORR010000205.1 GCA_026710105.1 Alphaproteobacteria bacterium | reverse complement strand
AGCCTACCGGCCATCGGGCGCGAATTCGACGCGTCCGCCGGCGATGTGCAACTCACACTGTCGGCGTTTTTCATCGGCTTCGGCGTCGGGCAGCTGCTCTACGGCCCGCTGTCGGACCGCTACGGCCGGCGGCCAATGCTGCTTTTCGGTGTCTCGGTCTATCTGGCAGCGAGCGCCGGCGCCGCCTTCGCGCCGGATATCACTGCGCTCGCGGTGGCGCGTTTCTTCCAGGCGCTCGGCGGCGGAGCGGCAACAGTGATCGCGCGCGCCTGCGTGCGCGACCGCCATTCGGGGGCGGAAGCCGCCCGCATGCTCTCTACACTCATGCTCATCATGGGCGCGGCTCCCCTGCTCGCGCCGTCACTCGGCGCACAAATACTTCTCTTCGCGGACTGGCGCGGCATCTTCTTGGTTCTGGCCGCCTGGGGTGTGCTCGCGCTGCTCGCCATCATCTTCCTGTTGCCGGAAACGCGCCCGAGCGAGGCGCGCCTCCGCACAGGCCTCGGCTCGATCTTCCTCAATTATGGCCGCCTCATCTCGGACCGGCGAACACTCGGCTGTGCGCTGGCAAGTGGTGGGGCCTTCGCCGGCATGTTCGCCTATATCTCCGGAACGCCTTTCGTGTTCATGGAGGTGTTCGGCGTCTCGCCGGAGACATACGGACTGCTGTTCGCCGTCCATATCGTCGCGATCATGGCGGGTGCCGTTGTCAACCGTCGGCTGGTCGCGCGCTTAGGCCCCGCGGGCCTGATGGCCTGGGGTACGCGCCTGCTGCTAGCGGCAGGGGCGGCACTCGTGCTCGTCGTGCTGCTGTTGCCGGGGAGCCTCGCTGCCATCGTCGCAGCGCTCATGGGCTTCATGTTCGCTCTCAACCTGATCGCCGCCAACACGATCGTCATCGCAACAGCCGACAAGTCAGAGATCGCCGGCACCGTGATCGCGCTCATCGGCGCGGGGCATTTCGCGCTCGGCACGTTCTCGGGTCTCGCGGTCGGCCAGCTCTATGACGGCACCCCGCTGCCATTAGCGCTGACGGTCGCGGCTTGCGGGCTGCTGTCCTTCTCCGCCCGGCGCTGGCTCGTGCGAGCGGCTGATTGATACCGACATCTCAGAAGCCTCGCAGCCTTGATAAGCCTGTTTGGGCCTGCTGATGAAGGAGACGCTGCCACAATATCAGTCCCTCATCCTCTGCTGTGCTAATTTGTCGCGATAATGAGACGCATTCGCATCTTGCACTGGAAGACTACAGGCATATCATTGCGAATGACTATCAATCGCGTGATAATCGCGGGGTAATGGAAAGGGAAATCCATGCGCAACCGAATCCTCGGACTCGCCGCCGCCGGAGTCGCTGTCTTTGCCGCCATGTCGGCTGAGGCGGCGGAAGTGAATGTCTATTCCTATCGCCAGCCCTTCCTGGTCGAGCCGCTGTTCAAGGCGTTCACCGACAAGACGGGCGTTGCGGTCAATGTCGTTTTCGCCAAAAAAGGCCTTATCGAAAGGCTGAAAAGCGAGGGAGCCGCCAGTCCAGCAGACCTGATCTTCACCGTAGATATCGGTCGGCTGCACGACGCCATGAAGGCCGGCGTCGTCGAGCCCGTCAAGACCAGCGCGCTCGCCGCTAATATCCCCGCATCATTGAGGGATCCGGACGGGAATTGGTACGGCCTGACGACGCGCGCGCGCCTCTTCTTCGTCTCGCGCGACCGAGTGCCGGAGGGCTCCATCAAGACCTATGAACAACTCACTGATCCCAAATGGAAGGGACGCATCTGCACACGCAGCGGCAAGCATGTGTACATGATCGCGCTGACGGCCTCGATGATCGCGCATCACGGCAAGGAAAAGGCCGAGGCATGGCTCGCCGGCCTCAAGGACAATCTCGCTCGCCGGCCGCAAGGTAACGACCGTGCCCAGGTCAAGGCCATCCATGCTGGCGAATGCGATATCTCCATCGGCAACCATTACTACTATCAGAAGATGCTCGACGACCCGAAGCAAAAGCCTTGGGCCGAGTCTGTGCGCGTCGTCTTTCCCAACCAGGACGGACGGGGCGCGCATGTCAACATTTCCGGCGCTTCGCTGGTGAAGGGCGCGCCCAATCGAGACAACGCCATCGCCCTGCTGGAGTTCCTGTCCAGCAAGGAGGGCCAGGGCCTCTACGCCAATGTCAACGGCGAATACCCGGTAAGTACCGATGTCAAAGGCCCGGACATGCTCGCCGCCTTCAAGGCCGATACATTATCACTCGCCCGTGTGGCAGCCCTACGCGAGGAAGCCGGCCGCATGGCGGACAGGGTCGATTACGACGGCTGATCAGTTGAACAGGACGGCGGGGAAGGTCCTCCTCCGACCTTCCCTGCCGGGCATGGGCGGCGCGACCGCGCAAGCGTCGCCCATGCACTTTCTTAACGGCCGGTTGCGGCAATCGCAACCAGCCGTTTCACTCTGGCGGTGCGGTGCGGACATGATGTAGCGTGAAGGCAGTATCGTAAGCCTGCTAGGACCTCGCCGACAGGCCTCGCGGGCCGGCTCCGGAAGCAATTTCGCCAATGAAAACAAACCGGACCGCTGCGCGAGATGCGCGGGAACGAAGGTGCCGCGCATGACGCTGGCACCGGAGGATCCGCCGCCTTTCACCATGCGGCCAGGCCAGGCGGACGCGTCCGTGGCCTTCGTCTGCGACCATGCGAGTTATGCCTTGCCGGCCCGCCTCGGGAGCCTGGGCCTTCCGGAAGCCGCGCTTCGCAGCCATATTGGCTGGGATCCGGGTGCCGCCGGTGTTACCGCATTGCTGGCGGCGCGTTTCGAGGCCCCAGCAGCGTTTTCCGGCTATTCGCGCCTCGCCATCGACTGCAACCGCGACCCAGAAGACCAGACCTCGATCCTGGCGGAGAGCGACGGTATTTCCGTGCCCGGCAACCGAGGTCTTGATACTGCCGCGCGCGCCTGGCGTCGGGATATGCTGTTCGAACCCTATCACGCCGCAATAGAAGTGATGCTGGATGGTTGCAGCGCGCTCCGGGCGTTCGTATCCGTCCACAGCTTCACGCCGCACCTGACAGATGGCGCACCACGGCCCTGGCATGTGGGCGTATTCTGGAATGAGGACGAGGTGCTCGCTGGGCCGTTCATGGCAGCGCTGGGGGCGGAGGTCGGCGTCCTTGTCGGCGACAATCTTCCCTATTCGGGCCGTTCTCGGCGTGGCTACACGACCCGGCGCCATGCCGAGCCGCGCGACATCCCGCATATCGGCCTTGAGATCCGCAATGACCTCCTCCGCGACGAGGCCGGCATCGCCCTGTGGGCGCGGCGCATCGGCGGGGCGCTGGCAGCCGCGCTAGTGTGACATGCCGAGTGCGATTGCGGCGAGGACTAGCAAGCCGGCTAGGCGGTTCGACTTAAAAATGGCGAGGCAGCGGTCCGGGTCGTCGATGTCGAGGTGGCGGACCTGCCAGGCGCATTGTGCGGCTGTCACCGCGAGCCCAAGGAAGAATAGCCAGGCAAGACCGGCGAGCCAGCCGGCAAGCGCCAGCAGGGCGAGCGCAGCGGCATAGAAGCTCGTGACCCAAGGCCGGGTCTGGGCGCCGAACAACAGCGCCGTGGATTTCACACCAGCAAGCGCATCGTCCTCCTTGTCCTGATGCGCATAGACGGTGTCGTAGCCGAGCGTCCAGGCGATGCCGGCGGCGTAGAGCGCATAGGCCGGCCCTGAGATCTCGCCCTGGACTGCCGCCCAGCCCACCAGCGCGCCCCAATTGAAGGTGAGGCCAAGCCAGGCCTGCGGCCAGTGGCTGAGCCGTTTCATGAAGGGATAGGCGAGCACCAGCGGGATGGAGCCGAGGCCTACCAGGATGGCACCCGGCTCCAGCGCCAGCAGCACGGCGAGCCCGACCGCACCCTGCGCCGCGATGAACGCCCAGGCGCAGAAAACGGTTATATGCCCCGCCGGCAGGGGGCGGATAGCGGTGCGCGAGACGCGGGCATCGAAATCCCGATCCACGATATCGTTATAGGTGCAGCCAGCGCCCCGCATGGCGATGGCACCGACGGCGAACAGCGCGAACAACACTAGCATGTCGAGCGCGGAGAAGGCGGGTGCGGCCGCTACCGCCAGCGCCGCACCCCACCAACAGGGCAGCAGCAACAGCCAGGCGCCGATCGGCCGGTCCCAGCGTGCCAGGCGCGAATAGGGCACCAGCCAAAGCGGAATCGCTCGCTCCCAGGCGCCTCGGATGCGGATATCGGTTGCGGCAAAAGGGTCGCGCGCCGTCATGCCCCACACTCTCGCCGCCCGCGGCAGCAGAGGCAAGGGGTTGCCGATTGATCGGCAGGCTGCTCGGTCACACCCAGGTGGAGACGATGACATGTTCATAATCCCCCCTCGTATGCTCAGCGAATCAGCACTGACCGGGGGATGTGGCTGTGTAAAAGTCGGGGGCGGATCGCATGGATGGCCCGCCAGCGCGGTGCAAATCAGGCGTTCGAGCCCC
>JAPORR010000217.1 GCA_026710105.1 Alphaproteobacteria bacterium | reverse complement strand
TTACATGAAGACCGGACCAAGATCGCTATCCCGACGCCCGTCCTCGCAGAAGTGTTGACTCGAGCAGAAAGAGCGGGGGCAGACTACTTTACGAAGCTGAACCGCTCCGCTGCGTTCCTAATTGTGCCCTTTGAAACTCGGGCCGCTATCGAGTTGGCCCGGATGAACGCGGCCGCTATTCTTGGTGGCGATAAACGGGGCGGCCTGTCCGCTTCATGGGCCAAAATCAAGTTCGACCGGCAAATCGTGGCCATCGCGAAAGTAGCGGCCGTTAAGACCGTGTACTCGGATGATAGAGACCTGAGAGCACTGGCCGAAGCTCACGCGATCAAAGTGATTTCAATTCAAGAATTGCCACTGCCAGTCGAAGACATGCAAATGACCTTCGCTTGGAATGTACACGATGAAGATGAAGACGAGTAACGCGACTAGCCAACGTGACCGCTTCATCGAGAAAGCCTGCGAACTGGGCTGAGATGAAGATGAAGCCCGGTTTAATGAGGCGCTGAAGCGGGTCGCGCCGAACGAGGGATAAGGAGCATTCAAGCGAACGCCGTTAACCAACCTCTTCGTCAACCCGACAAAATCGCAAGGGCCTGTCTGTTCTGCCCGTCAACGGACGGCTCCCGGCACCATAACGACTGCAGCGGCCTCGATTGCCTCGCCATCCGGCAGGGCAAGAATTTCGACGATTGCCGAGTGGATGTCACGCCGGGTTTCGTCCGTGTGCGCCTGACAAGTCGACGATAGCTGGGTGCACCGCCAATTCGCCTTTATCAGCATTGCTCCAAAGATCACCTGCACCGCTATGCAACGGAATTCGAGTATCCGCTACCCAAAATCGGGCGCCAACGGCCCGGAGTACGCCGCGAGCGCCCTACAGGGCGTCAAGGGCAAGCGGCTGACATATCGGCCGACTGGTGGGAGATCGGCCGCTCGAAGCGATAGGAAGATTGCCGATCATCAGGGAGTTTGGATCGCTGTTGACAAGAAGAGTTATGTTATAACAATAATGACCAATGCGCGCTTGGAAGCCTTTCGCAAGGGAAGGCTGTCGGAGGAACGTCGATGTCTAGAATCGGGGACCTGGTCAGGATAGCGGCCATTGGGCTGCCGTTCCTGTTAGCGGTTGCAGCGGCCGAGGCGCAATCGCCACCGACAGCGGAGCAGCTGGCTACGCAGATCGACGCTCTGAAGCAGGACTACGAAAAACGCATTGCAGCGCTCGAAGCCCAGCTTGCCGTGATGAAAGCCAAGCCCGCTGCTGCCGACGAGCAGGCCGCTCCGGCACCCACCATGCGGTCTGGAGACAACAGCTTCAATCCGGCCATCGGCGTCGTATTCGCCGGCATGGTCTCCGATTTTTCGGAGGATGAGTCGGAGGGATTGCCCGGCTTCCAGGTCGGCCATGAGTCCGGGCGCCCGCAAGAAGGCCTCTCGCTCGGCCACAGCGAAATCACCATGTCCGGTAATATCGACGACAAGTTCCGCGGTGCCCTCACGCTTGGTCTCCATGGCGACGATCATGGCGACGAGGTCGAGGTGGAGGAAGCTTATGTGCAGACCCTGGGCGGGTCCGGCATGCCGGATGGCGTGCGGCTAAAGGCGGGCCGGGCGCTCTGGACCTTCGGCTATCTTAACGAGCAGCACGCCCATGCCGACGATTTCAACGACCGGCCGCTGCCCTACCGGGCGTTCCTGGACGGGGCCTATAACGATGACGGGCTGGAGCTGTCCGTCGTGTTGCCGGGCGAGCTCTACAGCGAGATCGGCGGCGGCGTCTTCCGGGGCCGCGACATGCCTTTCGGTGGCTCCGAGAGTGGACGCGAGGCATGGTCCGCCTATGGGCGACTTGGCGGCGATCTCGGGCGCAATACGGCGTGGCGGCTCGGCGGCTATGTCCTTGACGGCGCGGCCCATGGGCGATCCGGCGGCGCCCATGAGCATGAACATGAAGACGAGCACGAGCATGATGACATGGCAAACTTCTTCTCCGACGGCATGTTCACAGGCGATACGCGGCTGTTCGGCGCCGATTTCCGCCTGACCTGGGCGCCGACGGGCAATGCTCGCGACAGTGAGCTGATCCTCCAGGGTGAGTATTTCCGCCGCAGCGAAGAGGGCACCTACGCGCTGCAGGAGCCGAATGAGGAGTGCGAGAATGATCTACCGAACGGCTACGGCCACAATGTCTGCGAACCGCACGAAGAAAGCGAGCAATTGAGCGGCGACGCCGATGGCTGGTATGCGCAGGCGGTCTATAAGTTCCTGCCGCAATGGCGGGTCGGCGCCCGCTATGCGCGGCTCTCGCCACCAAGCGACGCCGGGCTCGGCTATGACCTCTCCACGATCAGCACCATGCTCGACTGGACCAACAGCGAGTTCGGGCGCGTCCGGCTGCAATACAACCGCGAGTCCTTGGGCTCGAAGCGCGACGATCAGGTCATGCTGCAATATGTGATGAGCCTCGGCGCCCACGCCGCCCACAGCTTCTGAGCCCCGGAGATGAAGATGAAACGAACGGCGCTGGCGGCCGCGCTGGCGGTCGCCCTGCTGTCGCCGGCGGCGGCGGACGCGGAAGTGCGGATTCTCGCCTGCGAGCCGGAATGGGCGGCGCTGGCGGAGGAGATCGGCGGCGATGATGTCGTCGTCCATTCCGCGACGCATGGCGGCCAGGACGCGCACCATATCCGCGCCCGCCCAAGCCTAATCGCCAAGGTGCGGCGCGCCTCCGTTCTGTTCTGCTCCGGGGCGGACCTCGAAGTCGGCTGGCTGCCGGTGCTGCTGGAGCGGGGCGCAGGGCGTATCCTACAGCCGGGCCAGCCGGGGCATATCATGGCAGCGGACCATGTGGAGGTGCTGGAGCACCCGACGGTCCTGGACCGCAGCCTGGGAGACATTCACCCGGACGGGAACCCGCATGTTCATCTCGACCCGCGCAATGTCTCCATCCTTGGCGAGGTGCTGGCGGACCGGCTGTCGCGCATCGACCCGGAACGCGCGAGCGCCTACTGGCAGCGCCTGATATCATTCCAGGCGCGCTGGGCCGAGGCCATGGCCGGCTGGCGGGCGCGGGCAGACGCGCTCGACGGCATGAAGGTGTTTGTCCATCACAAGGCCTGGGTCTATCTGCTGCGCTGGGCCGGGCTGGAGCGCGTCTCGGCGCTGGAGCGCGTTTCGGGCGTGCCGCCGACCGCATCGCATCTGGCGGAGGTACTGGAACTGGCGCGGAACAGCGGCGCGAAGGCCATTCTCCGCGCGCCCTACGACCCTGAGAACGCTGCGGAGTGGCTCTCTGGGAAAACCGGGATTCCGGTGGTTGAGCTTCCCTTCACCATTGGCGGCCACCCGGAGGCGGCGGACCTGTTCTCACTGTTCGACCGCACGCTCGCCCTGCTCGAGGAGGCCAACAATCGATCCTGACCTGCTCGATATCCTGGCGCCGGGCCTTGTCGTCGGACTGCTGGTTGCAGTGGCCCATGCCCCGCTAGGTATTGAGGTTCTCAAGCGCGGGATCGTATTCATCGACCTTGCTACCGCCCAGGTTGTCGGGCTTGCCGTCATCCTGCTCGACCTCTGGCTGCACAAACCGTCCTGGATCGTGAAGCAAGGGGCTGCTTTCGCAGCAGGCATCGCTATCGCGCTCTTCTTCCGCTGGATCGAACGCAAGGCGCCGGATGAGCAGGAAGCGGTGATCGGCAGCAGTTTCATTGTCGCCGCTTCGGCGGCCCTGCTGGCGCTTGCCAATGATCCCCATGGCGGCGAGGCGCTGCGTCATGTGCTTTCCGGCCAGATCCTGTTCGCGTCCTGGCACGACATCGCAGTCTTCCTGCCTATCTACGGTCTCTTCGCCGGTCTCTGGCTCGCCGCGCCGTCTCTGCGCACCGGCACCGGCTTCTTCGTGCTCTTTGCCCTTGTCGTCACGGCGTCGATGCAGCTGGTCGGCGTGTATCTGGTGTTCGCAAGCCTCATTCTTCCAGCGCTCGCAGCCCGCGCCGGCAAGGGCTATATCCACTGGCGTGCCTTCGCCAGTGGCGCTCTGGCAGTCGTCGCGGGCATCCTCGTATCGATTGCTTCCGACCTGCCTGCAGGTCCTCTTCTGGTCGTCTGCTTCGCCATATCGGCAGCTGCAACGCGCCTGCTTTTCCGCAACGTTCAGAACGGCTTCTGAAATAGCGGTAGTGTCTTACTTTGAAACCCCGCTTCGTCTGGGGGATGGACAGTAGGCGGCACGCTGGCGAGCGGGGTGGCTAGCGCGCTAGAATTTTGTTCGATCACCCTTCAAAGTCGAGCTCTGGTTCTTTTATTGTTGGTTCTTCAATGGTGATGGCCGGATTGCCGATCAGCTTCTTATCGAAGGTATTTAGAACAGTGATCTTGGCGGCGATAGCTGAGGCGACATGAACAGAATCTCTCGGATGGATACCGTGATCCCATGCCAAGTCACGCGCCACTTCTGCAATCCGCCGTGTTAGCATCATTGTTTGGATAGACGATCAATTGAAAAGCCCCTCGAC
>JAPORR010000223.1 GCA_026710105.1 Alphaproteobacteria bacterium | reverse complement strand
ACGACAAACCGGGCTCATCAATGCCCGCATCCTGCCGCTCTCAGCCATCGCCCATCGCATCGTGCATGTTCTCCTGAACATGACGCCTGCTATATCAGCGGCAGGCTCTCCTTGTCCACGGCAAGGATGCGTGTCGTCTCAATACCAAGGCGGTCTACCTGCACGGACATCACTGCTCAGCAGTCGGAGTGGCGGCCGAGATTGATGACATAGACAGGCAGCGAGGTCTCCCTTATTCGGTAAGGTCGGGCGATTGCGCGAGATTCTGGAGAATCGCAAGCACTGTCCGGCAGTCAGTTTCAGCGCGATGCAGATCGCCGGAGATTGTCAGCCCTTCGTCTCTGATCGCATCCGCCTGTTTTGCGGCCGCTGCCGCAACTGCCGGTAGAACGCCAGCATGTCCTCTGTGTGGCAGACCGGAAGTTCCATGCCATATTTGCCGCAGGTCTGGTGCAACATGCGGACATCGAAGTCGATGTTCCAGCCGATGACAGACTTGCCGTGAAGCAGCCGCGCCACCCTGTCATGATGCTCGGGCAGTGCGTTCAGCTTTTTCAGGCTGCGTCAGCCCGTGAATATCAGCCGAAGGTATTCGCCCCTTGGGCATGATGGGCGCCGAATAGCGCGTCGTCCCGGTCGTGTCGACAATCGCAACAATTTCCGCGTTTTCATTGAGGCCGGTCGTTTCAGTATCCAGGATCAGCACGTCTTCGCGATTGAGAAGATCAGATGGCGCCACGATGTTGTCCGTATCTGTGGGTAGTAGCGTTTCGTCGCCAGAATCGAGACACCTTGCCATCCAGGCGGCGCCTCGTGCCATGATGTGCGAGGGCGTAGAAGAAAGCGAGGGACGTGCCATGCACATTCATTTCAGCAAGGAGGAATTCACTGCACGGCAGCGCGCGGCAGCCGAAGCGGCGGTGGCGGCTGGGTTCGACGGCCTACTGCTGTTTAAGCAGGAGAGCATGTTCTACCTCACCGGCTACGACACATTCGGATTCTGCTTCTTCCAGTGCCTCTGGCTCGGCGCCGACGGGCGGATGGCACTACTGACCCGCGCGCCCGACCGTCGGCAGGCGGAGTTCACCTCGGTACTCGAAGACATCCGGGTCTGGGAAGACGCGGCCGCTGCCAGGCCGGAGAACGATCTGAAAGCTATGCTGACGGAGTTCGGCGCCAAGGGCGGGCGGCTCGGGGTGGAATGGTCCGCCTACGGGCTTCCGGCTGCACTCGGCTTCCGGCTCCGCGACGCCCTAGACGGGTTCGCTGATCTGGGCGACGCCTCCGGGCTGGTGGACAGGTTGCGCATGATCAAAAGCCCGGCGGAGCTTGCCTACGTGCGCAAGGCAGGCGAGCTGGCTGACCGGGCGTATGATGAGGCTGTGCGCCTCGCCCGGCCCGGCGCGTTCGAGGGCGATATTCTGGCGGCCATGCAAGGTGCTGTCTGGAAGGCGGGTGGCGACGACCCGGCTAATGAGTTCATCATTGGCTCCGGTCCCGGCGCCTTGATGTGTCGCTATTACAGTGGCAGACGGCATCTTGATGCGGACGACCAGCTGACCCTGGAATTCGCCGGGACCTGGCGGCACTACCATGCCTGCCTAATGCGCACGATCCGCATCGGCCAACCGCCGGGACGCCAGCGCTATCTGCATCAAGCGGCGGTCGAGGCGCTGGATGCTTGCCGGGAGGCATTGCAGCCAGGTCGGTCGGTCGGCGATGTGTTCGACGCCCATGCGCGCGTGCTGGATGTACGTGGTCTTGCAGAGCATCGTATGAACGCGTGCGGCTATTCGCTCGGTGCCACCTTCGCCCCTGTGTGGATGGACAGCCCAATGTTTTACCGCGGCAATCCTATTCTGGCGGCACCGGGCATGGTGTTTTTCATTCACATCATCGTCTTCGACAGCGAGTCCGGCCTGGCCGCGACGACTGGCGTCACGACCGTCGTCACCGATACTGGTAACGAACCGGTAACCCACTCCTCCACCAAACTGGTCGTCAACTAGATCTGGTCGGCAGCCCTTTGTCGATGGATTGCCTGGTATCCAGACAGCCTTGCCAACGGATCTTCGATTTGCGGGTCATCTGGCATATGCAAACCGGCAGAATGCCGGGAAAATGAGGATCCGGCGTCGGTCTCACCGGTTTGCGCCGGGAACCCAGAGGATATCGGCTGCACCCTGGTCGTTCGCGACCCGGGCAGCGACGAAGAGGTGGTCGGAAAGGCGGTTGATATAATGGCGTGCGGCCTCGCCCACAGGCTCCTTATGGGCGAGCGTCGTTATCGCGCGTTCCGCGCGACGGGCTGTGGTGCGTGCGAGGTGCAGAGCCGCTGCCGCCGCCGACCCGCCCGGCAGAATGAAGGAGTTGAGTGGTGCGAGTCCGGCGTTCATGGCGTCGATCTCGGCCTCGAGCCGCCCGACCTGTTCAGGAACGATGCGCAAGGCCCCAGAACGCCGTTCGCCGCCTTCCGGCGTGCATAGGTCGGCACCCAAGTCGAATAGGTCATTCTGGATCCGCGCCATCATCTCGTCCATCGCGCCGGAGGTATGCAAGCGGACGAGGCCGATACAGGCATTGGTTTCGTCCACCGCCCCAAACGCCCCCACGCGAATGCTGTCCTTGGTGACACGTGCTCCGTCGCTGAGCGAGGTTTCACCTTTGTCGCCGCCCCGTGTGTAAATCTTCGTGAGCCGGACCATCAGGAACCGGCCAGCAGTGCCGCAGCGGCGATCAGGACGATGGCCAGGAATTGCAGACCGACGCGAAGTTGCATCAGTCTGTTGCCATATTTCCGATTGAAGGCACCACCACGCACCATCCCAAAAATCCCGGTGAATAACACAAGGGCCACTGCTGCGAGGAAGATCGGGATGAGGAAGGACAAACGGAGGCTCCTTTATTCGGCCGCCGCAGGCCCGGTGCGCCGGATCAACGCCCGCAGCGCCGTCATGGACTGATCATGCAGTGACTGAATTCTCCCCATAGCTTCCTCATGTTGTCGGATATCGGCTTCACCCCAGGCTTTCATATCATCGCGCCGAGCCTTGAGCTCTTCTGCGGCAACCTTCCGGTCGCGCGCCCATTCGTCGAATGAGCAGTCCATCGCTCTGAGACCACGCCAGATAGTCAAGCATAAAGGTCAAATAAATACAAGGATTGACCGGGGCCGGGGAATACAATATGCGTGTCTTAAGGTGATGCTCCGGTCGCCAAGCTGTGGTAGCAGCAGGACGACCGGAACACCCTACGGGGCCATGAGGTTATCTTCTCATGTCCCACCTACCTGGACACGGCTTCACGGCCTTGCGCTGGGGGTTGGGCTGCCCCAATGGGGCGGCGCTCAAAAATGGTCGGTGGCGTTGAGCTTGAGCACTTTTCGCCGCCGGCCGCTTCTTGGTCAGCCCGCAAAAATTTCGCTAGCTGCCAATTCTTGCTTTCATTAAAGACCACAATGCCCTCCCTTTTCAGGCGAGAGATTTGAGGTGACAAAGAGCTGCGCGGAATATCCAAGCCATGTCGCTTAGAAATCCACGCAATAATCTTTTCCACCGATCCGCCTTCCGGGCATTCTTTCAGCGCTTCAACGATGCGGTCCTTAATTGTCATTCGTCCGGCCGTGCGCCGGCTTCCGTAGGCCGGCGCTTCGCTGCTGTCCGCATCAATAGCGTCCAGCGCCACTTTTAGTTCCCGGCCCTCAATACGCAGTGCGGCAATTTCTGCCCTGATCTGCGCTCGGCGTTCGGTGATGAATGTCCTTAACGTCGTCATGTCGGCGTCCGACAGGTTGAAACTCGGCAGAGTATAGCCGCTTCCCATATAAGACGCAAGACGCAAAATTTCGAGACTCAAGACGCAGACGCAGCACTATCCATTCCACCGAGCCGCCGCTGCCTGCTTGGCAATCTCGCTCCGACGTTCCGGCGTCAGGGACGCGGCACGAGCTGGACCGCCTTTCAATCCACCCTTGCGCTGCCCTTGCGCTTTGTTTGGCGCAGTTTCTTGGGTCTCGCCTGTCGCTATATAAACGATGCGCTTGGCAAGCAGGTTCGTGTCGCGGGGTCTGTGCGGTCTGTCCATGCGGCGACTATGGCATAGGGCGCGCGGGGCGTCTAGAGTCACTTGGCCATGTCAAGGGAGGTAAGCATGAGACGCATAGCGTTCATTTTTGTTGCGCTTAGTATGTGCTGGGCCAACTCGACTGGGGCTCAACAGTCTCTTCAGCGCTTTGTGTGTACCTTTGATCAGCATGTTTCGCCGGATGAAGATGGCGTCTCTAAAAGTGAAACCTTGCGCTTCGAGTTTACAATTGACGGAACCGGCCACGCTTTTGCCGTAGGAAGAAATGTTTATCCTGTTCAAGTGGTTACTGGAGACCAAGGAATAACATTCTTGGAGGTTCTTGCTACTGGCGCTGTCCAGACTACTACCGTCCATAGGTCTGGTGACGCGGTGCATAGTCGACACACCATGCTTTCTCATTCTAACAAGCTTATACCGTCTCAGAATTATGGCTCTTGTCAGTATATATCAAATTCAAACTGACCCACTACCCGTCCCAGAGTGCGTCAATCAGAGCGTGGTTCAAATGCAGGCTTTGTAGCCTCCT
>JAPORR010000023.1 GCA_026710105.1 Alphaproteobacteria bacterium | reverse complement strand
CTGTCGAGAACGGTGGTGCCGTGCGTGAGAGGACGCCCGGGGGGCAAGAGGGCATCGCTGTCACCTACACGATCCGTCCGGATGCACGCTGGGGCGACGGAATGCCAGTAACGACCAAGGATGTCGCTTTTGCTGTTGAAGTCGGCAAGCATCCGCAATCAGGGGTCGCGGCGGCGAGTCTCTTCCAGCGTATCTTGGAGCTGGAAATCCATGACGACCGCCGCTTCACCCTGCATCTCGACCGCGTGACCTTTGACTACAACGATATCGGCGGCCTCGTGCTGCCGGCGCATCTCGACCGCGCCAATTTCGAAGCAGACCCGGCGGAATATCGGCGGCGGACCGCGTTCGATGCCGACAGCACCAATCCCGGCCTCTGGTTTGGACCTTACCGCATCATCCGCATTGAGCCGGGTACGGCCATCGAATTCGCGCGCAACCCGACCTGGTGGGGCCATCCGCCCGCCTTCGAGACAATCATCATCCGCATCGTTGAGAACACAGCTGCACTCGAGGTCAACCTGCGCTCAGGCGCCATTGACTACATTGCGGGCGAACTCGGCCTCAGCCTCGACCAGGCCGCCGCCATGGAGCAGCGCGAGGGGGACGTGTGGCACTTCGTCTACAAAGCAGGGCTGGTCTACGAGCATATCGACCTCAATCTCGACAATCCGGTGCTGGCCGATATCCGCGTGCGCCGCGCGCTGCTGCACGCTATCGACCGGGAGACGATATCCAAGCGACTCTTCTTCGGGCGCCAGCCCGTCGCGCACGGCCTCGTCAGCCCGCTCGACCGGGTCTATGACCCCGCCTTGCCGCGCACGCCCTTCGACCCGGACACGGCCCGCAACTTGCTTGACGAGGCGGGCTGGACCAATGACAGGCCGGGCGCGCTGCGCCGCAACGCCGCCGGCGAGCCGCTCCGGTTCGAATTCGGCACCACGGCCGGCAACCGCTCGCGCGAGCTTGTGCAGCAAGTGCTGCAGGCGGCGTGGAAAGATGTCGGCATCGATGTGCGCATTCGCAACCAGCCGGCACGGGTGTTTTTCGGCGAAACGGTGTCGAAGCGGCGCTTTCCGGGCCTGGCGATGTACGCCTGGCTCTCTTCGCCGGAAAGCGTGCCGCGCTCAACGCTCCACTCCACCATGATCCCAACGGCGGAGAACAACTGGTCCGGCCAGAACTACACAGGCTACCGCAACCTGGATGTGGACCGGCTGCTCGACAGCATCGAGACCGAGCTCAACCGCGAGGCCCGGCGCAAACTCTGGGCCGAACTCCAGGCGTCCTATGCGCGCGACCTGCCGGTGTTGCCGCTCTATTTCCGCGCCACGCCCTATGTCTTCCCGAAACCGCTGAAGAGTGTGACGCCCACTGGCCACCTATATCCGACTACGCTCTGGATCGAGCAATGGCGCTGGGAGGAATAAGCCGCTTTCTCGCCGGACGCCTGCTGCAGGCGGCTCTCGTCCTGGCCGTTATGTCCTTCGTCGTCTACGGGCTGATCGGCCTGATGCCAGGCGACCCGATCGATGCTATGATTGTGGCCGACCCGGAGCTGACCTCTGAGGACACTGAACGGCTAAAGGCGCTTTACGGCCTCGACCGTCCCCTCCAGGAACGCTATTTTGCCTGGGCGGGCCGGGCGCTCAGCGGCGATTTCGGCCATAGCCGCATCTACCACCGCCCGGTGCTGGACCTACTGGCGGAGCGCCTGCCGCACACCGTGCTGCTGATGGGGCTCGCCTTCGCATTCTCGGTTGTAATCGCACTGCCAGCTGGCGTTTTCGCCGCGCTCAAGGCGAACCGCCTTGCAGACTATGTTATCAGTTTTCTCTGTTTCGCCGGCATCTCCACACCACCGTTCTGGCTCGCCATCATGGCAATGTTGCTGTTCTCGGTCACGCTTGGCTGGCTGCCGGCGACGGGCTATCCGACGGCGGGCGACGCCGACTGGCCGGAGCGGCTGCGACACCTGATCCTGCCAGTGGCCGTACTGGGACTGCTGTCGACCGGCGGCATCACGCGCTATGTCCGCGCCGCTATGCGCGAGGCGCTACGCCAAGACTATGTACGCACCGCGCGCGCCAAGGGACTCTCCCGCGCCGTGGTCATGCGCCGCCATGTTCTGCGCAATGCGTTGATCCCGGTGGTGACGATCCTTGCCCTCGACATGGGCGCGCTCTTCTCTGGCGCGCTCATCACGGAGATCATGTTCGGCTATCCCGGCATGGGGGCGCTCATCTACAGCGCCGTGATGGAGAATGACTACAACCTAGCGCTGGTTGGCCTTCTGTTCGCGACTTTCACAACGCTGGCCGCGAATATTGCCGCGGACGGCGCCTATATAGCCCTCGACCCGCGCATCGCGTTCAGGACATGAGTCCGGCGGCATTGGCTTGGCTGCGATTCCGGCACCACAGGGCCGGTCTCGCCGGCGCAGTGTTCCTGCTGCTGCTGGCCACAGCCACCTGGTCCGCGCCACTCATCGAAACCGCGCTCGGCATCGACGCTGAGTCGGTGGATCTATTCTCACGCTATGCGCCACCGTCCGCCGCCCACCCGCTCGGCACTGACGATCTCGGACGGGACCTACTCGCACGCCTTCTCCGGGGCGGACAGGTCTCGCTCTCGGTCGGGCTGGCAGCCGCCCTCATCGCAGCGCTGATCGGCACGGGCCTCGGCCTGCTAGCCGGCTATCGCGGCGGTGCCTTCGACACCGCGCTCATGCGGTTGACGGACGGCGTAATCGCCCTGCCCCTGCTGCCGTTGCTGATTGTGCTCGCGGCGATCGATCCCGGTAAGCTCGGCCTCGACGACGGCGCGGATACGAGTCTCTTACGCGTCATTGCCATCGTGGCCCTGGTAGGCTGGACGACGGTCGCCCGTCTGGTGCGTGCGGCCGCACTCGCTGCCCGCGCCCAGGATTATGTACGGGCGGCACGGGCGCTCGGTGCGGGTGGTACCCGCATCGCGCTACGGCATATCCTGCCGAATGTTGCCTCGCCGATCCTGGTGGCGACGACATTGTCTATTGGGAATATAATCCTGTTCGAAAGCGTCCTCTCTTTCCTCGGGCTCGGCACCCAGCCCCCAGCAGCAAGCTGGGGCAACATGCTCGCCCACGCCCAGGAAACGATCTGGCAGGCCCCCCGACTCGCCGTCTGGCCAGGCCTGCTCATCTTCACGACCGTGATCGCATTCAACTTCCTCGGCGACGCCCTTCAGGATGCGCTCGACCCGAGGTCGTGACGCACGTCTATTCGGATACGGCGTCTTCGGCGTCCTCCGGGACGCCCATCATCGCCTCGACGACCAGCCCGGCATTCTCGCGGATCGCGCGCTCTATAACATGGGCGATATCGGGATTGTCGCCGAGGAACGCCTTGGCGTTTTCGCGGCCCTGACCGATGCGCTTGCCGGCATGAGAATACCAGGAGCCTGACTTTTCAACAATGCCAGCCTTAACGCCGAGATCCAGCACCTCGCCCATCTTGGAAATGCCAAGGCCGTACATCACATCGAACTCGACCACCTTGAAGGGCGGCGCCATCTTGTTCTTGACGACCTTGACCCGGGTCTGGTTGCCGATGATTTCGTCGCGCTCCTTGATCTGGCCAATGCGCCGGATGTCGAGGCGCACGGAGGCATAGAATTTGAGCGCATTGCCGCCGGTCGTCGTTTCTGGATTACCGAACATGACACCGATCTTCATGCGGATCTGGTTGATGAAGATGACAAGCGTGCGCGATTTGTTGATCGAGGCGGTGAGCTTGCGCAGCGCCTGGCTCATCAGACGAGCCTGAAGGCCCGGCAGCGAATCGCCCATCTCGCCTTCAAGCTCGGCACGCGGCACCAGTGCCGCCACGCTGTCGATCACCAACACGTCGAGTGCCCCTGAGCGCACCAGCGTATCCGCGATCTCCAGCGCCTGCTCGCCGGTGTCCGGCTGGGAGATCAGCAGCTCCTCCAGATCGACGCCGAGCTTGCGCGCATAGGCCGGGTCGAGCGCATGCTCGGCATCAACAAAGGCGCAGGCGCCACCGGCCTTCTGCGCCTCAGCAACGGCATGCAGCGCCAGCGTCGTCTTGCCCGAGCTTTCCGGCCCATAGATCTCGACCACCCGCCCGCGCGGCAGTCCACCGATTCCGAGCCCGATGTCAAGGCCGAGCGAGCCGGTGGAGATCGCCTCAGTTTCCACGGCGGTCTCACGCTGGCCGAGCTTCATGATCGAACCCTTACCGAAGGCGCGCTCAATCTGCCCAAGCGCTGAGTCCAGCGCACGCTGCCTCTCGGACCTGTCCTGCTGCTCCGGCATCGTCACCACATTATGCGCCATATGCTCGCTCCCCGCTGCATTCGATGGACCATGAATAAAGAGAATATTTCAGGAACACAAGTGAAATTTTCGCGTCCCAACTTTCCTTCCAAACCTCGCCGGGTCGGAAAGCTTGCCCTCCGGCAGATCATGCGGCCCCGAGGGACACACCTTGGGTACTGCAGGAGCTTTATGGGCCGGACGTCTCGCATTGGCAGCGGCGCGACGCTTCCATCATCTGCCTGCACGCCCTGTCTGCGCGCGCCACGGTTGCGGTCCGGGCGGGCCGCGCTATAAGAACGGCGCGTGGATGGGGCGTAGCCAAGCGGTTAAGGCAGCGGG
>JAPORR010000116.1 GCA_026710105.1 Alphaproteobacteria bacterium | reverse complement strand
GAAATCTCCAAACGGGAGACTAGCCAAAAGCCGGCCCAACCGTCGAAGTCAGGTGCTGATGGACCGGGCGCGCGCCACGGGTCAGGCGCCAGGCTTTGCCGACCTCGCCATCGCAGCGACGGCGGGCGTCCACGACCTTACGGTTCTCACCCGGAACATACGGCACTTCTCGCCCCTCGATATCCCCGCGATCGACCCGTTCGAGGCCCTGCCCGATTGATCCAGACGGTCGACTATCCCGGATGCTTCGCAAGCAAGTCTGGGTTTCGGCATCCCGTGACCGCGAATATTCCCCGCGAACTGGGCGACCTCCATTCTACCCCGTATACGGGTCCATGCGTCAGATCACGCACGGTGCTTCGCGCAGGAAGGTCCTGTAGGCGGGCCTGCCGCGGGCGGGCGGGAGTTCTCCCTCACCCAGCGACCCGGGAAGGGCGCACCGGGTCACCACGTAGCGGATCACGTGATGCGGCAGCGAGCGGCAACACCCCGACGCGACATAGGGAAGCTCGGCGCATTCAAGCTGCAGCTTGGCCGGCCCGCCACACCACTCCCTGTATCGGCTCCGCCACCGGCTGCGTCGTCCGCCAGCCGCGCCACCTCCGCCATCAACGGCTCCAAGCGTGTCGCGCCGCAGATCAGCCCGATGGTTCCGAACCGCCGTCTCTCCTCGCTACGGACGCCGGGGTCGTTGCAGGCGCGGATCACGTTGTCCTGGTAGCCCGCCCCGTCGGTGCGAAGCGTGACCCGGCATAGATCCCCGGGCAACTGCAACAGCGCCTCCTCGAACCCGCGTCCGTTGTCCATCGCCGCCGGCACGTTACCGTCCCGGTTCTCAAGCCACGGCACCATCCTGATCTCGGTACAGAAGGCGATCAGCGGCTGGTAGCCCCCCGGAACTTCCCTGTGTGCCGCACGATAGGTGTGCAGGCACTCGCGCTTGCCCAACGCAATGATCGTCGCATCGAGGTCGATGGTCAGAGCCGCCGCGCCCGCCTCGCCAACCCCTTCCGCCAGCAGTCGCCGGCTCACCTCGCGGAATAGTTCGTGACGTTCAGTATGCGCCGAGATGAAGGCCGTGCCTTTCTCGCGCTCGACGTCATGCACGCCCGCGACATGGAAGCGGCCAGTCGCGCAGTGAACGAGCCGAGGGCAAGCACCGCCCGCCCCAGAACCGCCTCGCGATGGCGCGCCGCAACATCCCGAGCAGCTTCGGCTCGAAGCTCCCGACCAGCGCGCAAAGCCTCGCATCGGCCTCAAGATGCTCGATGTCCGACACTCGGTCGAAGCCGGCAACATTGAGAACCAGCACCGCGAGGATCATCTGCGCGTCGCTTCACCCTTGGGCCGGGCTCTCAAATCTTTCTGATCGCCGATCAGGGGAGCGGCCCCACGCTCGGCGAGGCCAACGAGGCCGTCTTCGGCGCTCTCAGCCTGTCTTCCGAGGAGATCGCCGAACTGGCACGCGCAACGGCGTGGTGTGACAGCAGCGCGCCGCCTCGACAGGCGAGCGCGGTGGCGGCTATGGTGGTGCTGTCGCGCGTGGAGCCGGCAGCCGGAGGAACTGAGGGGTAGGCCGTTTGCCCAAATCGGACCTGATCGCCGGCATCGTTCTGCTTGTTTTCGGCCTTGCCATGCTGGCTGTCGTGATCCCGACCCAGACCTCCGAGGGCGGCGACGCGACCATATCGCCGGCGCTTCTACCGCAGATTTGCGCGGTGGGAATTACCGGGCTCGCCGTGCTGCTGGTCCTGCAGGCCGCCGGGCGCCTGCGCCGGGGCCACCCTGCGGGCGTGCGGGTGCCAACTGCGGAATGGTGGGCGATGCTCGCGGTGTTACTCGCTATCGGCGCGGCTATTGCGCTCTTTGTCCGGGTTTCGCCGGCGGTGGCAGCCGCGCTGCTGATCGCCGGTCCGATGCTCTATATGGGCGAACGGCGCCTCTGGCTGCTTGTGGGCATTCCGGCCGTGCTGCTGGTCGGCTCATGGCTCCTCTTCTATCGCGTGCTCGGCACAGCGATCGGCTGACGACGGGGAGCTTTCGCCATGGAATCCTTTCTTCCCGTTCTCGAAGCCGCCTTCGCGCCCGGCAACCTCGCCTGGATCCTGTTCGGCGTCACGCTCGGTTATCTGGTCGGCGCGCTGCCCGGCCTCGGCAAAGGCACGGCGACGGCCGTCGCGATCCCGCTGACCTTCTACCTTTCGCCGCTCGCGGCCATCGCTTTTCTCGTGGGTATCGCCAAGGGCTCTACCGCCGGCAGTGCCGTCTCGGCAATCCTGCTGAACACGCCGGGCGAACCGTCCTCCACGCCGACCGCGATGGCCGGATATCCGCTCGCGCGCGCCGGCAAGGCTCAGAAGGCGTTGAAGATGGGCCTGTTCGCCTCTGTCATCGGCGACCTGTTCTCAACCATCGTGCTCATCCTCGTCGCCCAGGAACTGGCGGAATACGCGCTCGGCATCGGCCCGGTGGAGCTCACCGGCATTCTCGCCTTCTCCATGGTGTTCATCGCCGGCCTGTCGGGGCGGTCAATGATAAGGGGGTTGATTGCAGGGTTGTTCGGCATCCTCGTCTCCTGCGTCGGCCTTGAGGTGGAAACGGCCTCGCCAAGGCTCACTTTCGGCCTGATCGAGCTCTATGACGGCCTGCCGCTGATCCCGGTCGCCATCGGCATGCTGGCGCTCTCCGAGATGATGATCCAGATGGGCCAGCGCCGGCGGCTCGAACAGGAAGCCGATCTGCTGCGCGGCTCCGGCCGGCGCGAGGATCGGGTCGTCACGCTCGGCGACTGGCGGCGCTCAGCAAGAGCGATCCTGCGCGGCTGCCTGATCGGCACCGGGGTCGGCATTCTGCCCGGCCTCGGCGCCAGCGTCGGCTCCTTCCTGTCTTACGGAGCGGAGCGCAGGGCGTCGGGGCGCGGGGTCGATTTCGAGGAAACGGGAGCCATCGAAGGCGTGGCGGCGGCGGAGAGCGCCGACAACGCCGTGGTGCCGGCCTCCTTCGTGCCGCTCTTCGCCATCGGCATTCCCGGCAGCGTCATCGCCGCCATACTGATCGGGGCCTTCACCATCCAGGGCATCACGCCGGGTCCGCTGCTGTTCCTGGAAAACCGCGATCTCATCCTCGGTGTTTACATGTCGATGATGGCGGCCAGCCTGTTCCTGTTGCTGATCGGCTATTTCGGACAGAACGTCTTTGCGAGGATCGTTCGTATTTCGCCGGCGCTGGTCATGCCGGTTGTGGTGTTCCTGTGCTGCCTCGGCGCCTATCTCCAGGGCGGCGGCGTCTTCGGCATCGGCGTCATGGCCGTGTTCGGCGTCATCGGCTTCTTCGCCAAGAAATACGACTTTTCCTTCGTTACCTTCCTTATCGGGTTTGTCATCGGCCCGTCTTTCGAGTTGTCCCTGCGGCAGACTCTCGGTCTTGTCACCGAGTTTTCGGAGCTGATGGATCATCCCGTGGCGCTTGTGTTCGGAGCGCTTGCGGTATTCGGCGTCTGGCGACTCACCGTGTTGCAGCGCCGGCAGCACGAAGCTATGGTCAAAGACAGGCCGTAAACGGGCGCCGGATTGCGTTCGCGGCGGATAATTCTGTCGGGAGGAACAAGATGAAGGGACTTCTGAAAGGCTTTGTCGCAGCGCTGTTTGCGCTCGGCGCGGCGTTGCCGGCGGCGGCGACCGATTGGCCGACAGGCCCGATCACCATGCTGATCGGCTACAAGGCCGGCGGCGGAACGGATACCAAGGGCCGCGTGCTCGCCAAGATCCTGACGCGCGAACTCGGCCAGCAGGTGAATGTCATCAACCGGGCGGGCGGCGGCCAGGCGGTGGCGCTCGAGGGCCTGAAGAACGAGGCGCCGGACGGCAGCATTTTCCTGTTCGGGGCCGTATCGGGCATCACGCTCAATCCCCAGATCAACTCGGACCTCCAGTTTACCGCCGAGGATTTCGTCTATGCCGGCGGCCTCACCGAATTCCAGGTGAGCATGGTCGCGCCCGCCGATGCGCCCTTCGACGATATGGCCGGTTTCGTCGCCTATGCGAAGGAGAAGGGCAAGATCAAATACGCCTCCCTCAGCCCTGGCGCGAAGATCATCATGCAGGTCATCGCCCGCCAAGACGGCATCGAAGTGGACTATATCCCGACCAAGGGCGGGCGGGGCATGGTCCAGCTCGCGCTGTCCGGCCAGGTGGATTTTGCCTATTCGGGCGGCATCCAGGGGCGCTATCCGGGCAAATTCAAGACCATTGCCGCCGCTTCGACCAGGCGCCTCGGCAACTATCCCGACACCGAGACCCTGATCGAGGCGGGCTATGAGGGCCTCGCCATCGACGCGCCGACGGTGGTCGCCTTCCCCAAGGGGACCGATCCGGCCATCGTGGCGAAAATGGAGGCCGCGCTGAGGGTCGCGTCCACCGACCCCGACATGATAAAGATTTCGAAGTCGATCAACATGCCGATCGTTTACCAGACGGCTGCCGAAACCTCGCAGCTCGTCGAGGATTCAGCGGCCGCTATCACCATCATGCTCGACACGATCGGCTACAAGGCGAGTTGAGGCGAGGGAGGCTGGCAGTTATGACATACGAGACCATTGATGTCCGCCCGCTAACGCCGACGGTCGGGGCCGAGATCCACGGCGTCGATCTCGCCCAACCGATGGGCAATCACCAGT
>JAPORR010000141.1 GCA_026710105.1 Alphaproteobacteria bacterium | reverse complement strand
AATCGGGCCGGCAGGGAATCCCCCCTCATGAGTCAGTGGCAACCGCCTCTGGTATCAGATAATCCGAGCTCAAATCCGCGATGATCTCAAGCACAGGCGCGGATAGTCTCAAGCCGCTACACATACGGTGGCGCCGGGTTGACTCGCACCCGGCGTTACATGCGAGGATCGCGCCATGAGCGCATGGCTAAGACAGAATGCGGCGGTTCTGGCGGTTGGCGTCGGCCTCGCGGGAGTGCTCTACCAGGTTTCGGATGTTGTTGGACGCATGGCGGCGCTTGACGGACGCATGGCGGCGCTTGAAACGAAGATGGACGCCCTTTCGGAGCTTGTCGCGGACAACCGCGCGGCCATAGCGGACAACCGCGCGGCCATAGCGGACATTCAAGCCCGGCTGCCTACGCTGGCGGCAAAAGAAGAGCCGAAGCAACGCCGCTAAGGGGATTGCGTCCGTTGAGCATGTAGCAGACGCGGGGGAGGGTCGCCACCGCGCGCACGCGCGTACGTAAGGCGCGCGACACCCCCTATCATCCTGCCTCTTTCCGGTCCTGTAATCAGTTGAAGCTCCTGTTATCTCGTGCATTCAGGCCAAGAACAACATCCGCGCCGCACTTCAGTGTACAGGTTTGACAGCGACTGCTACGGAATTGCTCCCGGGCCGGCGGCGAAGCTGGAAGCCAGAGGGGTTGGCGGGAGCAATAGGCTCCATCGGAAGGTTTCTTCGTAGACGCCCGTCAGAAGAAGCCGGTCAGTCGGCCCTGTGATCCACCGGTGCCGTGCGCTCGATCAAGGCCCGAAGCGCTTCCAGCGTCGCGTCATGCTTCGCCATTGCTTCGTCATGACGGCGCTGGTCTGCCTCGCGCCAAGCCTTGAGGTTCTCGGCAGCCTCGCGGCAGTCCTTGGCCCGTTCATCCGACGAGCGATCCATTGCCTTGATCCCCCGCCCGATCATGATGACGGTCGCGAGCCCGACAGCGAGCGTCGCGGCGATCAACCCGACCGTCGCCCAGGCCGTGATGAGATCGGCCTCCATCACGACCCCGTCGCTGGCGCGCCGCCCTCGATGAGTTCCAGCTGGGCGCCAACCGGCCGCTCCGCTGCCTGGGCGGCCTCGCGCTCGCCTTCCGGCAGCCCTGTCGCCAGCCGGCTGTTGAGGAATACACGGACCCGCCGGCCCTCGCGGACCCGGCGCAGCACCCCGCCGCGCTCCAGTTCGCTCAGGACCGTCGAGACATGCCGCGGCAGTGCCTCGCACCGCTCCGCGAGCTCGCCCCTGGTCAACAGGACCTCGCCGGTATCACCCCTGGCCGCCACCTCCATGTGCAGCAGCAGCCGCGTCGCCAGATGCGGCCGCTTCGACCCGCCCGCATGCAGCCAGGCATCGACCTGGAGCGCCTCGTTCCTCCCCAGCATGATGAACCTCCACTTCGTCGGGACCTGAAACAGGCCGTCCGCCTGCGCCTCGAAATGCCGCCGCATGGTCCTGGCCGCGTCAGCGCCTAGGACCGCCTCCACATCGAACAGCAGCGGATCCCGCTGTTCCAGATGTTCCTGCCTGGCCCGCCCGGCCTCGGAACCGTGTCACCTTCGCTCCCATGTTCGCCTCCAATAGGTCCCACCCATGGGACTAATCAACCATGTCGCCAACGCGCGCGCATCACGAGATGGTTTTAGATCACGGCAGGCCGCCGTGAGTGTCTCTGTGTAAGGGTCTCAGGGCTGAGAGGAACGGAAAACCGTCATAAGGGTCGGGATTCCTTATTCAACTGCGCCTTGACCAGATCGGCGAGATACGTCTCCACCGCTGTGAAATCGAGGTGGCCGTCATCCCAGGCTTGGTCGGCCGTTTTCAGAGCTTTCACGTATTCGCCTCTGCTGCCCCGAATTAGTTCCGGAAGTATGGGTTTCCCAGGAAACAGTAATCCTGTCCGGACGCACAGCAGGTAGTAACAAAACGCTCTTGCTGTGCGTCCGTTTCCTTCGATGAAAGGATGTATCCAGTTGATCCGCCAGAGACCGTAGGCCGCCAGCTCTGTTGGCGACCAGATAAACCAATTCTCCTGGATGGTCGTGATGCACCGGTCGATCCAGTTATCCACCTCCTTGAAATGCGGCGGAACATGGGTGCCCACATAGACCGGCTCCTGGCGGAAGCGACCGGCATACTGGGAGATGTTGGCGACCGCCACATGGTTCAGGGCCCACAGCATATATTTGTCGACCGCCGCCGCGCCTTTTGAGAGACCGATTGTAATACAGTCGGTCAGCAGTTCGTACTGACGGATAAGATTCTTGCGCTCCACGCTCTCGAAGAGCGGTGAATTCTCTTTTTCGAGCACGAACATCCGGGATTCCTATTTTGCAGGCATCAGCCGTATTCGTCCGACAGCTTCCTGCGCCGATTTTTTTGTGAATGTGGATCCGGCCGGGGCATTTCCGTAAGCCCAGCTGGCAGCCTGCTCCTGTAGTTCTTCATCAGAAATCGTGTGTTCCCTGGCGGCTTCATACAACGCCTCCAGATCGGGCCGCTCAGCCGCGCGTTTGAATGCTGATTTTCTTTCTGCCATCTGTCCTTCTCCTCTCTCGTTGATATCCCGGTTGTCGCAGCATGCAAATCAAGGCCGAATCGGAAGGTTTGTTACGTAGGATTACTCTAAGGGGGAACATCAGGGGAACATTTCAGGTTCCCCGGTCTCTGACGGGCCTGATGTTTAGCGGGCGCGCCCCATCCTTTTTTGTCTGGGTTCGCGGTCTAGGGCGGGGCAGCGAAACGAACGCTGGCCCGTCTGCGTTCGTAACTGTGACGCGGCTCCGCAGCACTGCTGCTGATTGCATATCGTGTGGGGTTGGTGGATGTTCATTGCACACCAGCGCCCGGTCCTTGTTGAGGCCGCCAGCGACCTAGCGCCAGAGAAGGGCTTCTATCTCCTGCGCCTCGCCGGTTCCCGTTACACCCTATTCAACCGCTTCTCGCCCTCGCGTCAACAACATTGTCTGGTATTGAGGTGGCTTCCCTGGATAGGCTGGCTCGCGGGGTATTGGGCGCCGCGCCCGGCAGGCGGCGGGGCGGGCGGTTGTTGTCGAGCCGGTGCACGGTCCCTAGCTTCATAGTCGCGCGGGTAGTCGCGCTGGATAAGGCTCCGGTCCGCCAGCCAGGCGCGCGGGTCCCCGCCGTGTTCGCGTTTCACCAGCGCGAGCACGCCGCCGCCTGTCCCGGTCTCGAAGCAATGCCAGGTGCCCCGCCGCTTGCCGGCGACATGGATGGCTATGTGTAGCGGCTTGAGACTATCCGCGCCCGTGCTTGAGATCATCGCGGATTTGAGCTCGGATTATCTGAGACTGTAACCGGCGTCCCGCTCAGATTATTTGAGACTGAACTCACATTGTCTGCGACCAACTCACATTGCTGAGACTATCCGCGCACCTGCGTGAGGGTCGGGCTTTGGAGTTCATAGCGTCAGGCCTGCGGTGCGCATCCGCTCGGCAAGCTCGCGGGTCCGTCCCGCTTCGAGCTGGCCGTTGAGGAAACGGCGGATCTCCAACGGCGTGGAACTGGTCCGCAAGAACCTTCACCGAATAGCCCTGTCAGCCGCGGCTCCAGGTCGTCGAAGTCGGGTGACAGCGTGACGATGTCGGCCGTGATCGGCTTCTGGCCGGTGCAAAGTCCGGCCTCGAACGCGCGGTTGAGATGCTCCGCGAACTGGAGGGGCGTGCGCAGGCGCTGCGCCATCAGGTCCAGCGCAGCGGGCTCGATCACGGAATCGTTCTCCACGTCTTCGGCGATGCATTCGCCGAGCAGCCAGTCCAGGTAGGCCCGGGGCTCGTTACCGAGCCCGTCGAACGTCAGGACGTCCGTGCGGTGACCGATCTCCTCCATCGTCGGGCGGCGCAGGTCGTTGCGCAGCTTCGGGTGCCAGCACCACGGACAGGTTGCCGCCGCCGCGCCCGATGACCTCCATCAGCCGCTTGAGGCCGCTGAGGGTCCTGCTGTGAAGGTCGTGAGCCTCGTCAACGAACAGCGCGACCGGCTTGCCCGCGCGCCGCACAAGCTTGCGCAGCTCCCGTTCGCGCCTCTCGCCCTGTGCCGGGATCCTCACCTCCTTCTCGCGGGCGAGATCGTAGAACAGTGCCGCGATCAGGGACGGTCGTGCGCGCGGTATCGACGGAAAGACTTTCGGCGACGATCACCCTCTTCTCGCTGGCGATCTCGTCCTGCAGGCGATGGAGGAATACGGTCTTCCCGATCCCGACCGGTGATGGCGATCAGGCGCCCGGAGCCCGGTGCGCACCGCGGCGGCGATCCGGCGGTGGCCGTCGGTTTCGTAGAATCCCGCGCTGCGCCACTCCTTCTTGAGGCGCTCCATGATTTCCGCATTCAGCATCGCGGCGTCTCCTTCCGTGCATCCGCGCTCCCGCGCGGGAACCTGCCCATGACCGCCTGCCTGATCACGGCCTTCTCGAGAGTGCGCCCCACCAGTTCGTTGACGAAGGCGAGGTCGTCCTCGGCCAGGCGCGCCAGCGGGAGGTGCAGCATGTCGGAGATCCCGCGCAGGGCATCCAGCCTGCTGGCATAGGTGAACTGGCCGTAGGGGTCAGGGTCGACGAAGGCTGCGCAGCTCCACGATGTCGGCGGCCAGACGGCCGCTATCGCCGCGCCGTCCTGGGCACCGAGATCACGCGGGCCAGGTCGCTGATACCAGAGGCGTCGGTTTAGAACCCATTGGCCCATTTTCGGGTTCCGATTGAGGTTATGCGCTCGGGCTGTGAGACGAG
>JAPORR010000233.1 GCA_026710105.1 Alphaproteobacteria bacterium | reverse complement strand
TGCCGACGCGCCCCCGAAAGCCCCGGGACAAGGCGAAGGTCGAGGTTGGCGTGCAAGTGGCGCTGGATCCTAGCCCGCCTCAGGAACCGGCGCTTCTTCTCTCTCGGGCAACTCAACGCGGCGATCCGGGTCCTCCTGGACGAACTCAACGACCGGCCCATGCGCCATCTCGGCCGGCGCCAGATGTTCGAGGCCATCGAGCGCGCCGCGCTGGCGCCCCTGCCCAAGACGCCCTTCGAATACGCCGAGTGGAAGACCGCGAAGGTCCACCCCGACTACCATGTCGATGTCGAGCGCACCTTCTACTCGGTCCCTCACAGCCTGATCGGACGCACGGTCCGGATCCGCCTCACCCGGCGCACGGTCGAGATCTTCCATAGCCACAAGCGCGTCGCCGCCCATGCACGCCGGTCTCCCTATGGCGGGCATGTCACCATTGCCGCCCACATGCCCAGCGCCCATCGCCGCTATGCCGATCGCACGCCGGCAAGCCTGATCGGCAAGACGCATCGGACCCAATACAGCCGTGCTGGCGCATGATGCGCGACAGGCCGCATCCCGAGCAGGGATATCGAAGCGCCATGGGCGTCATATCCCTGGCGATACGAGCCCGAAAGGGTCCGCCTGCGAGCGCGCGCTCACCATCAATGCGCTCAGCTACTCCTCGCTCACCGCCATCCTCCGGTCCGGCCTCGACCGCGCCGCGCCCGAGCGTGAGCCCCTCCTGCCCTTGCCGGCGCACGACAACATCCGCGGTCCCACCTACTACCGATGAACGAAGGACTTCCCATGCTGACACATCCGACCCTCCAGCAGATGCACACCCTCGGCCTCAAGGGCATGGGCCTGGCGCGACATGGCCGAAAAGGGACAGGCATCCGAACTCGACCGTGAGGAATGGCTTGCCCTCATGCTCGACCGCGAAGCTGCAACACGCGCCGACAGGCGGCTCACAAACCGCCTCCGACTGGCCAGGTTGCGCTTCGCCGAGGCCTGCATCGAGGATATCGACTTCGATCCCGCTCGTGGCCTCGACCGCCGCAATATCCTCTCCCTCGCCCAGGGCGAATGGCTCAAGACCCATGACAATCTGATCCTGGTCGGCCAGACCGGCACCGGAAAGACCTGGCTCGCATGCGCCTTCGGACATCAGGCCGCAAGGCTCGACCGCTCCGTCCTCTATGTCCGCATGCCCCGTCTCTTCGAGGACCTCGCCATGGCCCGCCTCGACGGAAGGCTCCCCAGGCTCATCGACAAGCTCGCAAGGGTCCAGCTCCTCATCCTCGACTTATGTGAAGCCTGCGGTTATGTGGAGCCGACGGTGTACAGCGGGGATTGCGGCGCAGCTGCATCAGCCTGACTCCACATAACCATTGAGCTTTTAGAGAGTACGCAGCCACCCGGTGATGTCGGCGCGATCCTCGCCCACTTGGTCTTTGGACGGTGCGAGGGCCTCGGGGAACACTTGGGAGAGCGCAGCGCGTTTCAAATCGATGTCGGCTCGCGCATAACGCATTGTTGTGTTGACGCTGGCGTGTCCGAGCCAATGGCTGATCGTGGCCAAGTCTACGTCAGCCTTGAGCAGCTGGACGGCCGTGGTATGGCGCAGGGAGTGAGGATGCAGGCGCTTATCGTTGAGGGTTGGCGCAATAGCGGTCCCAGCGGCCAAGTGCTTCTGCAATCGGTAGCGTACGCCGAACCGCGTCAACGGTCCGCCGCGCTGGTTACGGAACACGATCATCGCGGCCGGATCCTCGATGCCCTTCGAGAGTTCCGTATCGATCAATGCCCGCAGGAGTCTCGCCGTATTTGGCCAGATCGGCGACAGGCGAACCTTGTTGCCCTTGCCGTGCAGGCGGACCTGATGGGGAGGTTCGAGGCGCAGGTCGCGCACCCTTAGATCGAGGATCTCCTGGACACGGGCCCCGGTATTGAAGAGCAGCGCGAACAACGCATAGTCGCGCCGCCCGCCGGGCGTGGCGCAGTCGATGCTCTGCAGGAGTGCCTCCATCTCCGCGGTCTCGAAATACTCGATGGGTCCATCGCGGGCACCGCGTTTGAAGGGGATGGCGAGGATGGCCTGGAGCGTTGCCAGGTGCTCGGGACGTTCGGCGGCAAGGAAGCGCGCGAAGGTGTGCAGTGCGGCCAAGCGGGCATTGCGCGTGGCAATGCTGTTGCGGCGCCCCGTCTCAAGGTAAGCCAGGAAGCGCATCGCACGTTCACGATCGAGATCGGCGATGTCGAGACGCTCGATTGGGCAATCGGCATCGGACGACGCAAAGCGCAGGAACAGCACAAGGGCATCACGGTAGCTCTTGATCGTGTGCGTGCTCAGACCGCGCAGATGGGGCAGATACTCTTCGAAGAAGCTGCGTATCAGGCGGCCGAGCTCGGCAGGTCTACGATTACCCATCGAACTGCTCCTGTACCAAGTGGCCGCACCGGTGCGCGAAGCGTTCACTGGCCAGCGCTGCGAGCGTCGGAACCAGGGGCAGGTAATAGGCGGTCGAGGCGACCGAGACGTGTCCCATGTAAAGGGCAAGGTGCGGCAGGCGGCTCTGGATATCCTCGCCACGCCTATAGAGTTGCACGAGCGCTTGAACCGCAAAGGAGTGGCGAAGGTCGTGGACACGCGGGCGTCGATGTTGCGCATCGCGGACATCCGCCTGATCGAACAAATGCATGATGCCGTTGCGCAGGCCGGTACCGGTGTAGGGACGCCAGCTCCGCGAGCGATTGCAGAGAAGCGGCGCGGTAGGCCTCCTGTCTTTGCAGATTGCGAAGCGCTCCTGGAGGTAGCGACGCAACTCCTCATGGGCACTTGGCGACAGCGGCACGAAGCGCGACTTGTGGAACTTCGACTCGCGTACTCGCAGAACGCCGATCTCACCATCGATATCGGCGAGCGTCAGACGCAGGACTTCTCCGCGGCGCAGTCCGGCCGTGTAGAAGAGCACGATGGCCAAGCGCAGAACCGCAGGGCGCAACGGCGAGTTCGCGGTGGGAGGGAGCGCAGTTGCACAAGCCAGCATGCGGGCGATCTGCTCGGGTTCAACGAGCACCGGCACCCGATAGGGCTGTGGGCGGGCGAAGGACAGCGGGTCCGGCACGAAGCAGGTCGGGTCGCTTCGGCGGCGATACTGGCAGAACTTATGCACGATGCGCTGGCGGGCGCGGCGGGTGTTGGCGGAGAGAGGCGCAAGAAGATGGCTCCAACAGTCGAAGGCCGCCCGATCCAGGTCGCACATGTCCATTTGCACGAGAAAGTCCCGCAAGCCTTTCAGCACGCGTTCCTCGTTGTCGTAGCCGCGGCCCAGCATCCGCTGATGGGCCACATAGTCGCGTATACGCGCATTGAGCGCGGCGCCCGGGAGATCATGATGCATGGCTCACCCGCTCCCCGCGTCGCACCCGGGAACGGGAAGCGCCACGACCCGCAATGCCTTCATGTCGAGGCGGAGATACACGCAGGTGCTCTCGAGGCTGCGATGGCCGAGAAGATCCCCGATCGCCTTGACGCCGACGCCGCGTTCCAGCAGGCGCATGGCGAAGGCATGGCGCAGGCTATAGGAGGAATACCCCTCGACAGACAGGCCGGACTCGCGGGCCCTCTTGGCGAAGAGGTCACAGACCGCAGTATGCTTCAAAGCGCCGTTGGGGCGGCGTACACGTAGGAAGAGCTCCCTGTCGCGGCTCTCGGGCCGCCCGCAACGCAGATAGCGACACAGTAAGCGAAGAGTGGAAGCGGCCAGCGGCAACAGCAGGTCCGATTTGGTCTTGCGCTGCTCGACGCGCAACGTCCGTTCCTCGAAATCCACCGAGCTGAGACTGAGCGCAACAATCTCCGACGGTCGCAGGCCATAATGGGACATGAGATGCAGGATGGTGTAGTCGCGCCAGCCCGCTTTGCTGGTTCGATCGATCGAACCTAGCAGTTGTAGAACCAGAGGCCACGGCATCGCCCGCGGGGGCTGTTCGGCACGGTAGACGCGCGGCGTGTCTATCGCGTCGAGACGTTCGTGAATCAGGCCGCGTTCGAAGCCATAGCGCAGGAACGCGCGCAGGTGGGCCACCGTGTGCTGCAGAGTCTGGCGGGTGACCTCGCCGGCCTTCGTTGAGAGGTAGCTCTCGACATGCGTGACGCCAAGCGTGCCGATCGATTGGGTCGGGTCCACAGCATGGGTCAGAAACTCGACTACCGTGAATCGATGACAGGCCATCGTCGATGGCGCCAAACCCCGCACGTCACGAAGAAACTCGCCGTACTGCTCGATCAGACCCTCACGCGGCCCGCTTACCGGTCGAACATCCGACCGTCCACACGAGACCAGGAAACGTCGGTATGCGCGTCGAGTTGCTTGGTAGTTAGCGGTTCGCCTGACCGATGCGTTCGGGAACTGAAACAGCTCTTCCAGAAGGCTGTCTGAATAGCTCCTACCGGCTCCCGCCTCGCCGATGCGTTCGAGCACGCTCCGTAGCCGATGAAGATGGCCACGGATGTTCTCGCGAGAATAGCCGCTGGCCATGAGCCAGGAGCCAAAGTCTTCGAGTTCCCCCGCGCAGCACGATTGCTCGTAGCGCCGGTGGTTCCTGGGAAAAAGCGTGCGCAGCACGGTTACCTCCTGATCGTCGTTCTCAGAGGCAAAACGCTACGCTAGCTAATGAGCGGTTATGTGGAGTCAGGCTGATGCAGCTGCGCCGCAATCCCCGCTGTACACCGTCGGCTCCACATAACCGCAGGCTTCACATAAGTCGAGAAGACGGAGCCGTGACCCAGCCCGCATCAGGCGCCTGTAGGCGCGGATC
>JAPORR010000077.1 GCA_026710105.1 Alphaproteobacteria bacterium | reverse complement strand
AACTCATTGATCTTACCATCAAGGACGGCAGCACCGGCCGTCTCGCCTTTACCACCGTCGAGAGCCGCATTTCCACGCCGCGTGGCCTCGCTGTGGTCGAGCAGCGTGACACGGTCTATCGCGAGGAGACCCCGGTGGGTGCCGCCAACAGGGTGCCGAAGCGCGCCGCGCCACCTGAGGATACCGTCTGGGAGGCTGAAGAGCGCCCTGACGAGGTCACACTCTTCCGATTCTCGGCGCTCACTTTCAATGCCCACCGCATCCACTACGATGCAGTCTGGGCGAAGGAAGTGGAGGGCTATCCGGCGCTGGTCATCCACGGGCCGCTCTCGCAGTCCTATCTGATGAATTTCGCCCGCGACCGCATGGCACCGAAGCGCATGACCTCCTTCGATATGCGCGCCCGTGCGCCGCTCTTCATCGACGCGCCGGTGAAACTAGTTGGCAAGCCTGCCGATGACAGCTGCGAAGTCTGGGCGGTGACGCCGGAGGGCACGGTCGCGATGAGCGCAAGGGCAGGCTTCGCTTGAGGCCGTGACCCGGGACGAATTCGTGTGCCATCACAGTTGGAACCAGGGCGATATCGTGATGTGGGACGAACGCGCCACCATGCACCGCGGCGCCAATGACGACGCCCTTCGCTAAGGCTGTCCTGCTGACCGGTGCGGCCGGAGGCCTCGGCGCGGCGATGGCTGAGGCGCTTGCCGGGGATGGGCACCGCTTGGCGCTTGTGGACTGCGACGAGGATCGCCTCCAGATGCTGACGGACCGTCTCTGGCGGCGCTATGGAGAGGGTGTCCTGCTACCACTGGCGCTTGATCTGACCGACGAAGAGGCCTGCGCAGAGGCCATCGGGCGCGCCGCGGAGCATTTCGGGCGCCTCGACATACTGGTCAACAATGCTGGCATCGGTATGGGTATTCTGCGTCCGGACTACCATCTCCGCCCACTCTCCGGCCTCACCGAGGTCTCAGTGGAGGACTGGCGACGCTTCATCGCCGTCCACGCCACCGCGCCCTTCATCTTCATGCGCGCCGCCTTGCCCTTCATGCGAGAGCACGGTTGGGGCCGGATCGTTAATATCACGACCTCGCTGTCGGCCATGCTCAAGCCGCAATTCTTCCCCTACGGCGCGTCGAAAGCTGCACTTGAGGCGATGTCGTCCCAGTTCGCAGGGGAGCTGGAAGGCAGCGGCGTCACCGTCAATGTGCTCACGCCCGGCGGGCCCACCGACACGCCGATGGTGACGGAGGAGGTGGCGCCCGACCGTAGCGTCCTGCTCTCACCCTCGGTGATGGCCTCGCCTGTACGCTTCCTCTCCTCCGAGATTTCGGATGACTTCACCGGGCGGCGCATCATCGCGGCGTTCTGGGACAAGCGTCTAGCACCCGTGGACGCTGCCATGAAGGCTGGTGGCCCCATCGGCTGGCCTGGCACGGGCCCTGCCGCCATCTGGCCTGACAGCCTGCTCGGGGCCAGGTACACCTGATCTGGCGCGGCGGAATGCTGCACCGCAAAAAGCCCTGTGCCGCTTGACTTCCTTGGTGTCCGAACCCTAAAAGCCGCCCTTCAACCCGAACCTGCGGAGATCCCCTTGAAGGTCCTTGTCCCCGTCAAGCGTGTCATCGACTACAATGTGAAAATCCGGGTGAAGCCGGACGGCACCGGCGTCGAGACCCGGAATGTGAAAATGTCGATGAACCCGTTCGACGAAATCTCCGTCGAGCAGGCTATCCGCATGAAGGAAAGTGGCGCGGCCGACGAGATCGTTGTGGTTTCCATTGGCGTGCAGCAGTGTCAAGAGACGATCCGCACTGCTCTCGCCATGGGCGCGGACCGGGGCATTCTGGTCGTCACCGAGGACGAGGTCGAGCCGCTGGCCGTCGCCAAGATGCTGAAAGCGATCTGCGAGAAGGAAGAACCGGGGATGGTGATCCTCGGCAAGCAGGCCATCGACGACGACTGCAACCAGACGGGCCAGATGCTCTCTGCACTGCTCGGCTGGTCGCAGGCGACCTTCGCCTCGGAGGTTGCGATAGACGGCGGCAAGGCTCTTGTCACGCGCGAGGTTGACGGCGGGCTGGAGACGATTGAGGTCACACTGCCAAGCGTGGTGACGGTGGACCTACGCCTCAACGAGCCGCGCTATGCTTCGCTGCCCAACATCATGAAAGCGAAGCGCAAGCCCATCGACAGCATGGAGCCGGCAGATCTTGGTGTCGACACCGCGCCGCGCCTACAGGTGCTTCATGTCGGCGAGCCAGAGAAGCGCGCTGGCGGCGTCAAGGTCGAAACCGTCGAGGAACTCGTGCAGAAGCTCTCCACCGAAGCGAAGGTGATGTGATCCCATGAGCGTTCTCGTCATTGCTGAACACGACAACACCACGCTCAAAGCGGCCGCACGCAACGCCGTAGCAGCCGCTGTCGAGATCGACGCGGATGTGCATGTGCTGGTTGCAGGCCGGGACTGCGGCCCCGCCGCCGCTGCCGCCGCCCAGGTCAGCGGTGTCGCAAAGGTGCTCCTCGCCGATGACCCAGCCTATGAGCATGCGTTGGCGGAGAATGTGGCTAAGCTGGTGGTCGATCTTGCAGGCGGTTACAGCCATGTGCTGGCACCCGCGACAGCCAATGGCAAGAATATCATGCCCCGCGCCGCGGCACTGCTTGATGTGGCCCAGATTTCCGACATCACGGAAGTCGTGTCAGCGGACACCTTCGTCCGTCCCATCTATGCCGGCAACGCGATGGCCAAGGTACAGTCGGGCGATGCCGTCAAGCTCATCACCGTGCGCATGACGGCCTTTGATGCTGCCCCGGCTGAGGGCGGCGCTGCTCCGATCGAGACGATCGGTGGTACCGGTGGCGCCGGGCTGTCGAGCTTTGTCGGGCGCCAACTCACCAGGTCCGAGCGCCCAGAGCTCACCACTGCAGGCATCGTCGTCTCTGGCGGGCGCGGCATGGGATCGGGCGAGAATTTCGCCATATTGGAGACACTCGCCGATCGTCTGGGCGCGGCGGTCGGTGCCTCGCGCGCGGCGGTGGATGCCGGCTATGTGCCGAACGACTACCAAGTCGGCCAGACCGGCAAGGTGGTCGCGCCCGACCTTTATATCGCTGTCGGCATTTCCGGTGCTATCCAGCATCTCGCCGGCATGAAGGACAGCCGGGTGATCGTCGCCATCAACAAGGACGAGGAAGCACCGATCTTCCAGGTCGCCGATTACGGCCTCGTGGCCGATCTGTTCAAGGCCGTGCCGGAGTTGACCGAAGCGGTTACCGATTACAAGGCGGAGAACGATTGATCGCTATGCCAAGGGGTCTCGATAACAGCATCCGCAAGGTCGGCATCATCGGCGCCGGGCAGATGGGCAGTGGCATCGCGCATGTGGCCGCGCTTTCTGGCTTCGATGTGTGCCTGGTCGATGTCGCGGACGCGGCGCTGGAACGCAGCCTTAGCGTCATTGGCGGCAATATGGATCGGCAATTGCGCCGCGGCCTGTTCGATGAGGCGGCGAAGGCCGAGGCTCTGGCGCGGATCACAGCAAGCTCCGATTATGCCAGTTTCGGAGACTGCGACATCGTGATCGAGGCCGCTACGGAGAACGAGGCGGTAAAACGCGAGGTCTTCAAGACGCTGCTGCCGCATCTCGCCGAAGGCGCTATCGTCGCTTCCAACACCTCGTCGATCTCGATCACGCGGTTGGCGGCCACGACCGACCGGCCGGAGCGGTTCATCGGCCTGCATTTCATGAATCCTGTGCCGATGATGACCCTGGTCGAGCTGATCCGGGGCATCGCGACCGAAGACCGGACCTTCGAGGATGTGAAGGAGTTCGCTCTTTCGCTCGGCAAGACGCCGGTGGCAGCGGAAGACTTTCCGGCCTTCATCGTCAACCGCATCCTGCTGCCGATGATAAATGAAGCCGTCTATACGCTCTATGAGGGCGTGGGCTCCGTCGATGCCATCGATACCGGCATGCGCCTCGGTGCTAACCACCCTATGGGGCCACTGGAGCTTGCGGATTTCATCGGCCTCGATACCTGCCTCGCTGTAATGCAGGTACTCTATGACGGGCTGGCGGACAGTAAATACCGCCCTTGTCCGCTTTTGGTGAAATACGTCGAGGCGGGCTGGATCGGCCGCAAGGCCGGGCGCGGCTTCTACGACTATTCCAGCGACCACCCGGTTCCCACGCGGTAGGGCAGGCGCGATATCGAAGCGGGTGCAGAGTGGGTCGAGGAAGCTCTGGTACGGATCAGGAAAGGCCCAGTCGGCTTCAAGTCTGGCTAACTTCTGGACTTTTTCCCAGCAGAGTGTCTACGACTCGCTCTATCTGTGCGACGGCGTCGCCCACTACCCTGTCCCGTTCGACGCCGGTCTTGAGGCGGATAGGCACGAATAATTGTCCCTTGCCGTCGAATTGCGCCCCCGCAATGAGTTCCGGGTTTGCCCTGAATTGATCCTTGGTGATACCGGCCTCGCTGTCGAGGCGTTTGAACTGGCACCACAAAGGCGTGATCCCGTTATCGCGCCATAATTTGAGGGCAACCCCCAACCACAACTGAAATTCATCACGCACTACGAAATAGCGGCCGGTGTTGTAGTAATCATTACCAACGCCAAGTTTCTTGTTGGCGGTGCGGTTGCTCACAAGCTCGTCAACGATAGGGTCGAACAGGTCGACGTAGTTGATCAGCCGGCACACTGCTTCCTGATCGGTGACCTCATCGTCGCGGAGCGGCAGGAACGCCTCGCGATCCATCTGACTTGCCTGCCCCCGCAACCACCGAGACCGACATCTCCGGCATGGGGATGTCGGTCTTCGTGTTTTCGCGCCCGTTTCCGGCCCATTCGAGGATCGCGCCGAGATCGCCGTGCA
>JAPORR010000076.1 GCA_026710105.1 Alphaproteobacteria bacterium | reverse complement strand
CCGCGCTGGCCCCATCTCCGGGTCAGCGCAATGCGCACGGCGTCGAGGATCGCAGTTTTGCCGGCGTTGTTGGGACCGATAAAGACGGTGGTATCCCCCAACTCTATATCGAGTTGCCGGATCGAACGGAAATTTTCGATGCGGAGCCGGGTCAAGCGCATTTCGCGTTATCTCACCCAGTACTCGTAGATAAGCTTATGCCCGACAAGTGAATGCATCGTCGTTAGCGCGAACATCTTACCGACCATAACCTGAAATCACCACCGCATATCCTCGCGCCGTAGTTTAAAGCTGCAGCCGACAATGCGGACGATCACATCGTAATCTTCGCCGTACTCATCGCGCAACGTGTACAGGCGCTGCATGCGGGTGTGCCTTCCCCGATCTTCGTGCTCGACGCGCAAATCTCTGCGCGTCACATTTCTGCCGATTGTGCCGTCAAGTGGATGGCAGTCCCGGAATGGGGGCTTGAATGCTTTGGTGCGCTTGACTCCCGCCATTGGCTGGTTGAGGAGTTGAAGGCCTCCGTCATCATATCGCAAGCGCGCGATTTCAACGGTGCAGCACTGGTGGGCGTCGCCTGTCCGGTTTGTGCGTCATGGAAGCGGTCACGATCAGCCGCCGGCATTCACCGCATCCTTGAGCGCTTTGCCGGGCTTGAAGGCAGGCACGGTCGAGGCCGCTATTTCGATCCTCTCGCCTGTCCCGGGATTGCGCGCCGTGCGGGCAGGACGGTTTCTGGTCACGAATGAGCCGAAGCCGGGGATACGCACCTCGTTGCCCCTGGCCAGCGCCTCACCGATTTCGGCGAACACGCCGTCCACCGCCTGCAGTGCAGCAGCCTTGCTCATCCCGAGCCGGGCTACCAGACCGTCGGCCAATTGTCCCTTGTTCATCTTTCCCTCTCTCCGGCGCCACGGCACCAGTTTCGTCATCTTCAGCAGTCGATTAGCACGAATTATCTGCGCTCGCGATCCGGCTTGCCGTCCTGGTGAAACCCGTCCCTTCACTCACCGTCCGCCTGCCTTGCGCCGCGATGAGGGGAGGGCCGGCGGGGCGTTGGTGAGGATCGGGCGGTCCGGAGGGAGCGCCCGCGCCGCCTGTCCGCCATCCCGGAGCCTGCCGATGACCGACCCCGTGACGATCTCCGCCGACTACACGCTGCGCCCGAGCGAGTTGGCCGCAACGCTGGCGCTGCTGGTCGAAGCCCGACAGCCGGTTGTACTGTGGGGTGCCCCAGGCACTGCCAAGAGCGCGCTCGCCCATCAAGTCGCCTCGGAGGCCGAGCGCACTTATGTCGATGTGCGCGCCCTGCTGCTTGATCCCGTGGACCTGCGTGGCATTCCCTGGCGCGACGGCTCGGACCGCACCCGCTGGGCGCCGCCCGCCTTCCTGCCGCCGACAGACGATCCCGGCCGCTGGCTCATCAATTTGGAAGAGCTGCCCTCGGCGGTGCCGATGGTGCAGGCGGCTTTGTACCAGCTGGTGCTCGACCGCAAGGTCGGCGAGTACGAACTGCCGGAGGGCGCCTCGCTGATCGCCTGCGGCAATCGTGAGAGCGACCGGGGCGTGGTGCACCGCATGCCCACGCCATTGGCCAGCCGCTTCGTGCATCTGGAGATCAGGGTCGATGCGGAGGACTGGCTCGCCTGGGGCGCGGAGCACGGCATCGCGCCCGAAGTACTGTTCTTCGTCTCGATGCGGCCGGAGCTGCTGCATGTGTTCGATCCGCAGGCGAAGGAGAAGGCCTTCTGCTGTCCCCGCACCTGGGAGATGGTGTCCAACGTCGTCAACCGGCGCGCCAGCCTCGACGCGAGCGTCGAGCGGGCGCTGTTCCGGGGCACGGTCGGCGAGGCGGCAGCGGTCGAGTTCTCCGCCTTCCTCAAGGTCTGGCGCGAGCTGCCCCATCCGAGGGCCGTCATCGACGATCCCCAGAACGCCATGGTGCCGGAGAACGCCAGCGCGCTGATCGCGCTCTGCGGCTCGCTCTATCGCATGGCCGACGACATCACGCTGGATGCCATCGTCACCTATGCGAAGCGGCTCAGGCGCGAGGTCGGCGAGTTCCTGGTCGGGTCCTGCATCAGGCGCGATCCCGCCCTGCAGCGCTCGCCCGCCTTCATCCGCTGGGCCGCCGCCCGCACCCAGTAGCAGACATCCGGAGGAACGCTCGCATGAACCTCACCCACGACGCCATGCTGGTCAGCCTCAGGATCACCGCCTGGTCGGGCCGGCTCTACGACCGCCAGGCCTCGACCCATGTCGCGGTCCATCACGAGGCCAGCACCGCTGCCGGCCGCTACAACAAGTGCCTGCTGCCGAAAACTGCCTTCGCCGCGATCAACGCCACCATGAGCGCGGCGCGCACGGCCCATTACGCCCAATCCCTGCCCTGGGACGACCAGGGCAGCCGCCTTCTCCCCGTCGCCAACTACGAGCGCTACACCGAGCTGATGGACGGGCTCCGGGAGCGCATGATCCGCGAGCGCGCCCGCTTCATCGAGGACTACGAGGACAATATCGACAAGGCGCGGCTCGACCTCGGCAAGCTGTTCCGCATCGCGGAGTATCCCTCCCGGGAGGACCTGCACGGCAAGTTCGGTCTCCGCTACCGCATTATCCCGGTGCCGGACGCCGACCACTTCATGGCGAAGCTGGCGTCCGACGACACCGACCGGGTGAAGCGCGACATCGAAAGCCAGATCGAGGAGCAGCTGCACGATGCGGTGGGCGATCTCTACCGCCGCCTCGGCGAGGCCGTCGAGCGGGTCTCCGAACGTCTCCGGGAAGACGACAAGGGCAAGCCGCTGGTGTTCCGGGATTCGATGATCGGCAATATCCGCGATCTGGTCGATATCGTGCCGCGTCTCAACATCTTCGGCGACGAGACCCTGGCCCAGCTCTGCGGCCAGGTGAAGGAGAAGATCGCCGGCGTCGAGCCCGACGCGCTGCGTCCCTCCAGGAGCTTCGATCCGGCGGCACGCGCGCGCGTCAAGCGCGAGGCCGATGTGCTGAAGGAGCGGTTCGCGGGGTATTTCGCACCCGCTACCGCCGAACCCATTAGGGAGGCGGCGTGATGGCAAGTCGTACCCACCGGGAGTCCGCCGAGCGGGTCAGCGGCTGCGTCACCGCGCTGCTGCGGGAACAGCCCTTCTTCGGCAGCCTCGCGCTCCGGCTGCCGATCCGGGCCGACGGGAGCCGCGAGACGCTGGCGAGCGACGGGCGCGAGATCCGCTATGCGCCGGACTGGGTCGCGGAGACCGACGCGCCTCTCATTGAGACCGCCATCGCGCGGGTGGTGCTGGCCTGCGCGCTCAAGCACCACACGAGGCGCGGCGACCGCGATGCCGAGCGCTGGCAACGCGCTTCCCAACTGGTCACCCACGGCCTGCTGCGTGATGCCGGGTTCACCCTGCCACCCGATGCCGAAGCCTGGGACGGCATCAGCGTCGAGCAGGCCTATGACCGCCTACCCGAGCCGGACGGGTGCGGCGATGACGGCAATCCGTCGCCGCGTGGCGGCGATGCTGCTGGCGACGCGCCGTCGAGCTGCGATCCTGCCGGCACCGGCGAGATCATGGACGCGGGCAGTGGCGATGACGACGGCCCGTCCGCACAGGATATCGCCGCCGAGGAGCAGGCCTGGGACGAGGCCATGCACCAGGCAGCCAACCTCGCCAAGGCGGAGGGCCGGATGCCGGGCACCGTCGAGGAGACCGTCCGCGGTGCCCACACCTCGACGCTTGACTGGCGCACACTGCTGCGCCGCTTCATGACCGACACCGCCAAGCGCGACTATTCCTGGAGTGTCCCCAACCGGCGCTTCATCGACACGGGGCTCTATCTGCCCTCGATCCGTTCCGAGGGGATGGAGTCCCTTGCCGTCATTATCGACACGTCGGGCTCGCTGCCGGTAGCGGTGCTGGCCGCGTTCTGGGCGGAGTTGCGCGAGGTCGTGACCGAGATCCGCCCCGAACGCGTCGTCGTCCTCCAGGTCGATGCCGCCCTGCAGGACGCAGCAACATACGCGCCCGACGACCTGCCCGACGAGATTGTCGTCAAGGGGCGCGGCGGCACCGACTTCCGGCCGGGCTTCGCCTGGCTGGACGAGCACGATATCCGACCGGGCGTCTGCCTCTATCTCACCGACATGGAGTGCTCGCGCTACCCCGAGGCCGAGCCCGACTTTCCGGTGATCTTCGTCAATTACGGAGACCCGCCCGGCGACTGGAACCGCGAACCCTGGGGCGAGCGCATCGACATCGCCCGGTGAGCCTTCGCCCGCATCGTTCTCCAACCCCCGCCCCTCGTCCCTGCCCGTAACGCCGCCAGGAGGCGGCGGTCGGGCAAAGCGTGGGAGCCGACGCCGCTTTCTCCTTATCCATACACCACAGAGGAAGGATCACCCATGAACTTCATCGCCCCCCGAGCCCCGACGATCCGGGAGATCCCGCTCTCCCAGCTCGCGCTCGCGCCCGAGAATGTCCGCAAGACCCCGCCCGATACCCAGGCCGACGCCGCGCTCAAGGCCTCGATCGCCGCCCTCGGGCTGCTGGAGAACCTCGTCGTCCGCATGGACGAACCCGCCGATGACGGCGGCGAACGCTACGCCGTCGTCGCCGGCGGGCGCCGCCTCAAGGCCATGCAGGCGCTGGCCGGGGACGGGGTGCTCGATGCCGACCATCCGGTGCCCTGCCAGGTCCGGGATATCGGGTCCGGTGAGGTCTCGCTCGCCGAGAACGTCATGCGCGTCCCCATGCATCCCGCCGACCAGGTGACGGCTTTCTCCGAACTCGCGGCATCCGGCCAGTCGGTTTCCGTCATTGCGGCGCGCTTCGGGGCGTCCGAGCGCCTTGTCGAGCAGCGCCTCCGCCTCGGCAACGCCACGCCCGAACTACTGGACGCCTACCGGGCGGACGAGATCGACCT
>JAPORR010000033.1 GCA_026710105.1 Alphaproteobacteria bacterium | reverse complement strand
ACGGGGGCGGAACCGCCTTGAAAGCATGGGGTCTTTCTCCAACCCCAAGCGCCCTCGCGAGAATCGAAGCTGGAGCGGCGGCGTTTGCGGGTCTTCGGTCTACCTCAGGGCCAGAGCGCGTCCAGGGGGAAGGAGATGGCGTCGAAGGGCGGGCAGGAAACCGGCTCTCCGTTCCCCGCTGAGCCCACTGGCGCCCATTCGCCGTCTTCAAGCGCAAACGCCTCCAGCGTCCTTGCCAGCGGATCGACCAGCCACATATGGCCCACCCCCTCCCGCGCATAGGCCGGGCGCTTCTCCTCGAGGTCGAACTTCCGTGTCGAGGGGGAGTGGATCTCGCACACCCAGTCGGGCACCAGCGCAAAATATGCGGTTTCCGGGAGTGTGGGCATCCTGTCCCGCCGCCAGCCAGCAAGGTCCGGCACAAGGACATCCCCTCCGAGGTGGAGTTCCGGCTCATCGATGATCCACCAGCCGCCCGGCCCGCCGCGGCCCTTCTGGAACGGGCTGACGAGCTCATCACCAAGCGATGAATAGGCGACCGCATGAAGGGGCGCCGGTCTCGGCTGCAAGTGCAACGAACCATCGACGAGCTCCGCCACCATATGCGCAGGCGCATCGAGCACATCCTGGTAGGTCGCCCGTCGGGCCGCCCGGCGCGACAACATGCGCGTACTCATGCCGTCCCCTCAGATTGCCCGTTCATTGCCATGCTACGCCTGTCGGGCTTATATGTCACCGTCGGTCAAGACCCCGCGAAGCACACGCGGACGCGGCCGAGCGGGCCGAAATCGGAGACGGCTTCCGTGTCCGGCCCCGGCACAGGCAGCACGCCGGTGCAAGACCCTGTGGTCACGAACTGCCCCGCCGCCAGGCCGAGCCCGAAGCCGGAAAGATGGTTAGCGAGCCAGCGCACCGCCTCGACCGGATGGCCCATCATCGCCCGGCCTGTGCCGCGCCCGACCTCCTCGCCGTTGAAGGTCAGGCTCACCTCCTCGTCCACACAGTCTATGCCGCGCCAGTCCTCGAACTCATGCGCGATGATATAGCGCCCGGTGCCGCCATGGTCTGCAATGCTGCCGAGCGCGCCATGCGGATGGCCGTCGGCCAGCCGGCGCTCCGGAATCTCGATGCCGGCGATCAGGGAGCCGATGGCCGCGTCCACCTCTTCCCGGCTGTAGGGCTCTGCCCGCGCGGGCAGGTCCGCAGCAAGCCGGAAGCCGTATTCGCTCTCGTAGATCGGCCCCAGCAGGTCCGCAAAACGGTAATCGATCTCGGCGCCCTCATCGACCATACCCTCGCAGATATGACCGATAAACGGCCCTGATACGCCCAGCGCCTGCTGCGCTGCGGCCGCGGTCGCGCCGATCTTCCAGCCGAGGATCCTGCGGTCCTCCATCGCATGGAGCGCTCGCCATACGGCTTCGGCCTCCGCCTCGTTCGCGGGCGCGCAGGCTTCCGGGATCGCCGGTTCACGCCGGCCTGCAAGCCGTGCCGCGCGCAGGAAGACGGCGGCGGTTTCCGTTTTCGACATCAATGCGCCTCCTTGCGCGCTTCAACGATATCGTCCGCGAGTTTGCCCGACAGTTCCTGAAGATGGTCGAACTCCCAGTCGAACGTGCCGACGCCGAGCGTCAGCGAACGCAGTTCGATAATCATGTCGGACATTTCCGACTGCGGCAGGAAGGCGTCCACACGGTCCCAACCGACCCAGCCCTCGCGGGCGTCGAAACCGAGGATTTGGCCGCGGCGGCCCGCCAGCAGCCGCTGAATATTCGCCGTGTAGTCGGATGGAATATGCACCTGAACCTTGAGGATCGGCTCCAGCAGGATCGGGCTGCAATTCGGTAGCCCCTCGCTCATGGCGAGCCGCCCGGCCGTCTTGAACGCTTGTTCGGAGCTATCCACGGGATGGTGCTTGCCGTCCTTCAACGTCACCACGAGGTCCACGACCGGGAAACCAAGAGGACCACACACCAGGAACTCGCGCACACCGGTTTCCACGGCCGGGATGAACTGGCGCGGCACGGAGCCGCCGACAACCTTCTCCTCGAACGCGAAGCCCTCGCCTCTGGGCAGCGGCGCTATATCGACCACCACATCGCCGAACTGCCCGTGGCCACCCGACTGACGCTTGAAGCGCGAATGCTGTTCCGTCGCCTTGCGGATCGTCTCACGATAAGGGGTCTGGGGGCGCTCGGTCTCCACGGCGATATTGTATTTGCTCTGGAGTCGCGCGACGCCGACCTGGAGATGCTGATCCCCCTGCCCCCAGAGAAGCAACTGATGCGTCTCTGGATTGGGCTCTATCCGGTAGGAACTGTCTTCCTCGGCAAGCCGCTGCAGAGCGCCGGAAAGTTTCACCTCGTCGCTGCGCTTCTCTGCATGAAGCGCCACGGCATAGATCGGGCTGAGCTGCCCTGGCCAAGCGGCCGGCTTTGCCGCGCCGGCAGCTGTCAGCATCTGACCGGTTTCGAAAGCGGCGAGCCGACCGATCGCGACGACATCGCCCGCCTCAACAGTATTCACCTTGGTCAGGGTGGCGCCGTGCATTCTGGCCAGATTGCCGAGACGCTCGCCGCCCAGGTTGTCGCCTTCGCTGAGCGCGCCAGAGAGGATGCGAGCGAGATTCTGCTTGCCTTGGTGCTGTGCGTGGTAAGTCTTGAAGACCTGCACCGCCACGCCCCCGCCAGCTTCGAACCGGGTGGCGGTACGCGAGACATCGGGTGTGTCGTGGCGGAGCGCCTTGAGCAGGCGCACGATGCCGTAGTCTCGCTCCGCCGCGCCGAGCATCACCGGCACGATATGGCCCTCCGCCAGCGCGGCCTTGAAATAGGCGTAGATCTCGTCGCGTGCAGGAACGGCTTCTTCTAATAGCGCCTCAAGCAGCGTGTCGTCGAAATCCGCCAGCGCCTCCATGAGTTCCTGGCGCGCGAGTTCCGTATCGTCTCCCACAGAGTCCGGAATCTTGATGAGATCCGAGGGTCTACCTTCATTGTAGCTATAGGCGCGCTCGCTGATGAGATCGACATAGCCCGACACGGCTTCGCCTTCGACCACAGGTATGTGGCGCACCACAAGCGGTTTGCCGGAAACCCCCTGCAACGCCTCCATGGTCTCCGCCAACCCCTGGGTCACGGTATCGATCTTGTTGATGAAGATAATGTGCGGGATGCCGCGCGCGTCCAGGAAACGCAGGATCGGTGCCAGCATAATGGCGCGCGCCGGGTCAGGTTCACAAACCACCACTGCGATGTCTGCGACAACAGCACCGTGCATCGCTTCCTGCAAGAATTCGACCGAGCCGGGGCAGTCCAGCACTGTCCAGTCGTCGCCCAGATAATTGAAACGCGCCGGCAGGATCTCCGTGCTCATGTTCCGGTCGCGCGATTCCGGCGAGGCGTCACCGACCGTGTTGCCGTCCTTAACGCTACCCTTGCGCATCACGGCCCCGGTGGCGTGCAGCATGGCTTCCATCAGGCTGGTCTTGCCGCTGAGATAAGGGCCCACCAAGGCCACGCACCGCACATTTGTGCTCATCGTCTCTCCCCGTGTCCGGCCCGTCTCATCGGCCAGTTTCCAATGTTTTCATGCGATGACACGATCGGCAACGAAAAAGGCACAGCACCGACGGCACACAGTATTCCCGCAAGCGTACACGCTTTCTTGACTGCCCGGTGGCAACCGGCAAGATGCGGTGCTCTGCAAAGGAAGGAAGTGGCATTATGGCTTATGCGGTTCCGGCTCCGGCCCAGACGGTCCTGCCGGTCAGGGGATCGGAGGCGATGTTTCCCGTCGGGCGGATATTCTGTGTCGGGCGCAATTACGCCGAGCACACCCGTGAAATGGGCCACGATCCTGACCGCGAGCCACCTTTCTTCTTCATGAAGCCCGCGACTTCCATCGTTGCCGGCGGCGGCGACATGCCCTATCCGCCCGGCACGGCGGATTTGCATCATGAGATGGAGCTGGTCGCTGCCATCGGGACCGGCGGCCGGGACATCAGCGAGGAGGACGCTCTCAGCCATGTTTTCGGCTATGCCGCCGGCCTCGACATGACCCGCCGGGACCTCCAGGACTTTGCCAAACAGCATGGCCGGCCCTGGGAGGTCGGGAAGGCATTCGACCATGCCGCGCCCTGTTCGTCCGTGACCATGGCAAGCGAAATCGGCCATCCGGAAACAGGTGCCGTGCGCCTGCATGTCAACGGAACGCTTCGGCAAGACGGCGACATCTCACAGATGATATGGAGCCTACCGGAGGTAATTGCACATATCTCGGTGCTCTTCGCACTTATGCCAGGTGACCTGATCATGACCGGCACCCCCGCCGGCGTCGCCGGCGTTTCCCCCGGCGATAGACTCAAGGGCGAAGTCGAGGGCGTCGGGCGGATCGAAGTGAAGGTGGTGTAGGCGGCACCATCCTGTGTTTCGCTATCATAATGCACCATGTGGCTTCCTTGTCACAGATTGATGCAGATTGGTATAAATGGCAGCGAACAGACGCGGTGCTCCCTCCTTCGGTTCTGACCATGCGGCGTCCCGCTCCCCTGGGTCCCGACGGCCACGGTTCCCCGCCCTCAACAGTACTATCAAGGTGCTACGACTCCTGGCTCCGCTTCCCTTGGGCTTATGGTTTCGCCGTCCGCGCGCTCCTGCTTCCTTCGTGCTGTCGCTGGCGCGCTCCCGGCATGGGGCAGGTCCCATGCTTGATTGGTCAGGCTGGCCTTTCCCCTTTCAGCCGCCGCCACGCACGGACGAAGCCTCCCAGGGGTCCATGCCGCAGCTTTGCAACGGTCCAGCGACCCTGGTCGGTACGCCTCGCCTATAGCAGCGTGTCCGGTGCTGCCCCCGCTTTCACAAGGACGCAGGCACCAGCATTGACAATTTCGGGGCTCAATAGCGTGCTTCGCCGCCCGCTGTGTACGCTTACGCTTCACGACCTGCGTTGCTGCATGCAACACTCGCTTCCGGCTGACGAGCGGCGCCTTTGCGGGAGTTGAACCCGCTGGACCGCGTTGAAGGGTTTCCGTCACATCATCAT
>JAPORR010000055.1 GCA_026710105.1 Alphaproteobacteria bacterium | reverse complement strand
CCCTATCCCTTCGACGACATCTGGGACCCGCTCTCGCGCCTCTTCGAGGCCTTCGGCATCGACCGCTGCCTCTGGGGCACGGACTGGACCCGGGCGGTCAACCTCCTCACCTACGAACAGGGCGTCGAGCCGTTCCGCCGGACGAATAGGCTGACAGAGGACGAACGCGCGGCGCTGATGGGCGGGACGCTGCAGCAGGTCTATGGCTGGTCGCCCCGAGCGGGCTGATATTCGTTTCCGCTCCTTGCAATAAACAACAACCAGCACACCTCCGGACCGCCCCACGGGGATTTACGCCCCCGCGTAACGGCAGCACCTTGTAAATCGGCAGCGTAACGCCACAGGCTGGGCGTGGCGAAATCGCCTAGCAATTGTGGCTCGGAGAGCGCATTGATGCTGCACGAGCAGAGATAAATACCGGCGTCAATCAGCGAGAAACGCTGGTTCAGGACATCAAAAGCGAAGTCTTTTGAAGCCCTTATCCTGCCTCAGAGGTATGAAAAGCATACTACCCGACCACAATCAGTTGGACCCAATCAGTCGTCGCGGGCCTGGACGATCACACGTTTGCGGCCGCGCCGGATAAGATAACCACCACGCCGGATCGTGAGTTTGCCATCTTGAATCAAGCTCCACAATGCCTCGGCGATGACCTCCACATTCCGGTCCGTATCCGGCGCTTGCATCGCCTGGTTCAGCCATTTGGTGAATGCTTCGTCAGCTATCGAGGAACCCAGAGACTTGCGCAGTGCAGTCAACTTACGAAGCTGGCCCTTTGTCAGGGCGGTTTCATCAATCATACCAGGGTCTCCATCTGTTGATTCGGGACTGAATATGCCTCAAAATATCATATCGGACAAGCTTCAAAAATGTCATCCTCTCTTATTTATCATGTCCGGCTAAATTGTCGCGCAAGCTTTATTCGCCCCCGAGCAGCGCGACTTCCGGCACGTCTGGGGCCTCAAAACCAAGGATTCGCGCGAAGAAAGAAAGCTCGGCTTCCAGCGCTGCCACGATATTCTCGGACCTACGGAAACCGTGCCCTTCGCCTTCGAATAGCAGCAGGGCAACCGGTACTCCCCCAGCCCGGAGTGCCGCCGCCATGGCTTCTGTCTGGTCAGGCGGCACAATCTTGTCTTCCGTACCTTGCAGGAAAATCACCGGGCAGGAAATATGCTCGGCATGAAGCAGAGGCGAGCGTGCATCATAAACCGCGTCGGCTTCCGGTAGCGGGCCAATCAACCGGTCAAGATAACGGCTTTCGAATTTATGCGTATCCCGGGCAAGAGCCTTGAGGTCTCCGATGCCGTAATGGCTCGCTCCGGCCTTGAAGACATCGCGGAATGCAAGCGCCGCCAGCGTCGTATATCCACCGGCGCTACCGCCGCGCACTACAAGCCGGTTTGCATCCACTTTTCCAGTATCGGCCAGCCACATCGCCGCCGCGCAGCAATCGTCAACATCGACGACACCCCATTGACCGTGCAATTGCTGGCGGAAGGCCCGTCCATAACCTGTACTACCGCCATAATTCACGTCCACAACCGCAAAACCGCGCGTCGTCCAATACTGAATAGCCGGCGAATAAGCGTTGTCAGAAGCGCCTGTTGGCCCCCCATGCGACCGGACGATCAGCGGCGGACGTTCGTCCCGAGGTGCGACGTAACCAGGATTCTTCGGCGAGTAGAACCACGCATGGGCGGTTCTGTCGCCACTAGTCGGAAAGGAAACTGCCTCGCCACAAGAGACGAAAGCCGGATCTGGATCGTCCGGGACGGCACGCGCCAGCGTCTCGCGCCCTCCATCTTCGCGCAGCAGGTCCAGCCGAGCGGGCCGATCGGTGTCTGCGCCCAGAACCGCCCAGCCGCCGCTGAAAGGCACCGGACAGGCCGGACGCGCAAACCCGGTCTCGAACGGCCCGCTGCGGAGCCGTTCGACAAAGACGGCACCATCCCTCTCGAAACGGGCGACGAGATCACCATCGGCAAGGCAGTGATAGTTCTGGGCGCCGAGGCTCCAGGGTGACCCTGCGAACTCCGCCGCCATCGGCTTCAGTGCCTCGCCTCCCTCGCTGTTATGGACATAGAGGTTCCACCAGCCGGAACGGTCGGAGATGTAATGCAGCCTTCCGTCCGCCGACCAGCGCGGCTCCAATATCGATTCGCCCGGCCTGCCCGCGATGATCTCACCGTCCAAGAGCAGGGCGGTCGCATCCCACGGCATGTCCGGATGATTCCACGCGATGCAGGCAAGGCGGCCCTCGGGACCGGGTCTCGGGGCGGCGTAGAAATCCCGCCCGAAGCAGACCGACTCGCCCTCGCCGACCCGATCTGGATCCAGCAATACCACGCTGTTGACCGGCTCGCCCGACCCGCGATGGTCTTCGCGCACGGCGTAGATACCTTCCGGGGCGAACGCGAAATCAGCGTATCGCAGGGCCTCACAAGGCGTGATTCGCCTCGGTTCGCCGCCGTCCCTAGCCAACCAGACGGTCCCATCCAGGACATGCGAAAAGACGATCCGGCCACCATGGACAGCATAAGCGCCACCACCATATTCATGCACCCGGGAGCGCACATCGAACGATGTCGGCAGTGCCTCGTCGACCGCCCCGTTCTGATAGCGCATGAGCACGCTGCGGCCCCGCTCGCGCGGTCGACCTTCGAGCCAGTAAAGGGTTTGACCGTCCGCACGGACGGCCGAGAGGCTGACCCCGGCTTCCGCGATCCTCCGCGCCGACAGCGGCGAGACCCAGCTTCCATAGGGCTTTACGACAGGTGTTTCGGGCATTGCAGGCGCTCCTCGTTCCCAGGCTGGCGACGGCGCTATTGTCAACCGGCACCGGCATGGCTTCAATCGATGGGGATGGGAAAGAATGTGTCCGGGACCGACGCGGCCGGCGCGCTCTGGGATTTCGCTGTCCGGCTCTATGCGGAGCCCGGCGTCAGCGAAGCCTGCCTCGCGCTTCAGGACAGGTTCGGCGTCGATGTGCCGCTACTGCTCTGGGCAGCATGGCTTGGGGACGGGGCGGATGCCGCAGCGCTCAGGGCCGGGGACAGGGCGGTTGGCCCCTGGCGAGCGCGGGCCATCCGGCCGCTGCGGGCACTACGTCGCCACCTGCGCCATACAGTCGCCGGGCTGGACAGGAAGGCGCAGGAACAGTGGCGCGAAGCGGCCAAGCGTCTTGAGATCGACGCGGAACGACTGACGCTCGATATTCTGGCCAGAACCGGAATCAGCCGGCGCGGGCACGCCGATTTTGGCCCCTTCGCCACCGAATTCGGCCTGGAACGCGGGTCTCCGGAGCTAGTGCTGATCGAGACGGCGGCGCGGCGCCTTGCATGAGCGGCGCGCTTGACGGCCCTTGATGGCTGTTTGACAACCGCAGCCACGTGGATTATTCTGTGTTTGTTCTCTAGTCTGGAGAGCATGGCGGACGCCGGTCATCTTTTCTGTGTGAAATCATGGTGGAAGTCGGGGAAATTGGCTATGATAGTGGTCTAGGCTATCTGGACCGACAGGCAGGGACGCTTCTATGGACATCGTAGAAAGCAAAGAAAACGCCGTTTTCGTGATGGAGCCCAAGGGCCGACTCGACAGTGCCAATGCGCGCAACTTCGAAGAACGGGTGCTGGCGGCGTTGGAGAAGGGCGAAAACGCGCTGCTCATAGACTTCGACAAACTGGATTACATCAGTTCCGCAGGCCTGCGCGTGCTGTTGATGGGCGCGAAGCGGCTCCAGCAATCGGGCGGCACGATTGTGCTCTGCGCGCTGAGCCCGAGCATCCATGAAGTCTTCGAGATCAGCGGTTTCCTCACAATTTTCACAGTGCACAGCGACAGGGCAGCAGCTCTCGCGGCTATGGGCTGAGCATGATGCTCCGCTTTGCCGAAGAAATCATGCTGCTCCTGCTCGACGATCAGGATGGCAGCTTTCAACCCATTCCCGAGTGGTCCATGCAATGCGCTCTAGCGGGCGCCGTGCTGATGGATTTGGCGCTGGAAAACCGGATCGATACCGATCTCGAGTCACTTGTCCTCGTGGACAAGACACCGACGGGCGATCCGCTGCTTGATGCGACTCTGGACCGCATCGCGACGTCCAAGGATGTCCACAGCTCGCGCTATTGGGTGGAGAATACGGCGGCCTATGCCGAGGAAATCCGCGAGGCAGCGCTCGTCCGGCTTGTGGATAACGGCATTCTGACCCGCCAGGAGGACAGGTTCCTCTGGGTCTTCCGCTCACGCCGCTACCCGACCGTGGACGGCAGGGCGCAGCGGGAAGTTAAGCTGCGGATCATGGGCGTGCTGCTGTCGGACGAGATTCCCGACCCGCGGGACATCGTCATCATATGCCTCTGCGACGCTTGCAGCATCTTCAACGACCTGCTGTCGGCCCGCGAGCTGGAGTATGCCCGTGCCCGCATCGACCAAGTCCGCAAGTTGGACCTCATAGGCCAGGCGGTGGCGAAGGCGGTATGGGAGATCCAAGCGTCTCTCGCCATGACGGCACACCCGATCTACTAGGCAACACCCGGCCCATAGACTCTGAGTTTTCAGCCCGGAGCCGGGAGTCGCACGGAACTATCCCGCATCGTCCAGCCCCCACGTCGTACAGCCAATGAGGGCGGGCTTTGAAGATCGCCGTCGTCAACATGGAAGACGCGGCAGAGCGGCGTCAACGGATCTCTGCAGCACTTGATGCGCTCGGGCTTCCGTTCGAGATGTTCCGCGCCGTAGACGGCCGCCGTCTGGCACCCGAACAGGAGGCCCTCGTCGATTACACGGGGTTTCGCCGCGACGGCTGGTCGGTCCGGGCCGGCGCCTTGGGATGCTGGCTCAGCCACCGAGCACTATTGACCGAGATGGTTCGGAACGGGCCGGAAATCATGGCCGTGCTCGAAGACGATCTGGCCCTCGCACCGGAATTACCCGCCGTTCTGGATGCGCTGGAGCGTTCAGCGGATTCCTTGGGAATCGTGTTCCTGCATCGCGGCCGCACGGTCCGGCGTTTCGTTCCGTATTGCCGGCTGGAGACCGGTCACCGGCT
>JAPORR010000241.1 GCA_026710105.1 Alphaproteobacteria bacterium | reverse complement strand
GTAGCCTCCGCATCCGAACCTAAAGAGCGAATGCCAGATCTTCAAGTCTGCTGGGCAGATTTTGCATAGGTGAATTGCCGAATTCGCCCGTCGCCCAGCGCTCCGCTATACTCGCGGCTCGTAACCGCAGGGAGCGGCTCCATGGACGGAAGTTCGACCATCCACTTCAGCGCCTGTCCGCATGATTGCCCTTCAACCTGCGCGCTTGAGGTCGAACGCTTTGACGCGCGCAGCATCGGCCGCATTCGCGGCGCGCGCGAAAACGATTACACCCTGGGCGTGGTCTGCGCGAAGGTCGCGCGCTATGCCGAGCGCATTCACCATCCCGACCGCCTGCTCCACCCGCTGGTGCGCACCGGCCCGAAGGGCTCCGGGCGCTTTGAGCAGATTTCCTGGGAGGCAGCGCTCGACCTCTGCGCGGAGAAGTTTCTGGGAGCCGAGGCCCGGCTCGGGCCGGAAGCCGTCTGGCCCTATTACTACGCCGGCACGATGGGCCTGGTGCAGCGCGACGGCATCAACCGGCTACGCCACGCCAAGGGCTATTCCGGCTTCCATGCCACGATTTGCACCACACTCTCCTGGAATGGCTTCATCGCCGGCACGGGTAAGCTCGCCGGCGCCGACCCGCGCGAGATGGCGAAGGCAGACCTGCTGGTGATCTGGGGCACCAACCCTGCCAGCACGCAGGTGAATGTGATGACCCATGCGATCCGCGCCCGCCGGGAGCGCGGCGCGCGCCTCGTTGTCATCGACGTCTATCGCAACGAGACCGCCAAACAGGCCGACCGCTTCCTCTGTGTTCGCCCCGGCACGGACGGCGCGCTTGCCTGCGCGATCATGCATGTGCTGTTCCGCGACGGCCATGCCGACCGGGCCTATCTGGAGGCGATGACCGACGCGCCGGCGGAGCTTGAGGCGCATCTGGCGCCCCGCACGCCGGAATGGGCAGCGGCGATCTGCGGCGTACCAGCCGCCGAGATCGAGGCGCTGGCGGGTGAGATCGGCCGGACCAAACGCACCTATCTGCGGCTCGGCTACGGCTTTGCGCGCCAGCGCAACGGGGCGGTGAACATGCACGCCGCCTCCTGTATCGCCGCGGTCACGGGCGCGTGGCAGCATGAGGGCGGCGGCGCCTTCCACAACAATGGCGCAATCTACGGTTGGGACAAGTCGTTGATTGAGGGGCTGGACAGGCGCGACCCGGATGTGCGCCTGCTCGACCAGACGCGTATCGGCTCGGTGCTGGCCGGCAATCCCGCGGATCTCCAAGGCGGCCCGCCGGTGACGGCGATGCTGATCCAGAACACCAATCCGATGATGGTGGCCCCCGAGCATCTGCTGGTGCGCGCCGGCTTTGAGCGCGAAGACCTGTTCGTCTGCGTGCATGAGCAGTTCATGACGGCGACGGCGCGCATGGCCGACCTCGTACTGCCGGCCACCATGTTCCTGGAGCATGACGACATCTACCAGGGCGGCGGGCACAGCTATGTCATTGCCGGGCCGAAGCTCATCGAGCCGCCGGGCGCCTGCTGGTCGAATCACGAGGTGACGACGGCACTCGCCAAGCGCCTTGGCGTCACCCATCCGGGCTATGCCATGACGGCGGCAGAACTCGCCGACGAGACATTGCGGCGCTCCGGCTATCCAGGCTTCGAGGAGCTCAAGCGCGATCGCTGGACCGACGCGCAGCCGGACTTCCGCACCGCCCATTACCTCGACGGCTTCGCCTGGCCGGACGGCAAGTTCCGTTTCAAGCCAGACTGGCACGCCTTCGCCCCGCAGACGCACAATAGCGCCGCTGCCATGCCGCGCCTGCCAGACCATTGGGACGTGATCGATAACGCTACCGCGGACAAGCCCTTCCGCATGGCGACCTCGCCGGCGCACGGCTATCTCAACTCCTCCTTCACCGAGACGCCGACCTCGCAGCAGCGCGAGGGGCGGCCGACTGTGATGATCCATCCCGAGGACGCCGCTGCGCTCGGCATTGCCGATGGTGAGCGCACGCGGGTCGGCAATGAAAAGGCATCGGTCGTCGTCCATGCCCAGCATTTCGACGGGGTCCGGCGCGGCGTCGTCATCGTCGAGAGCATCTGGCCGCATGAGGCTTTCGAGGAGGGCCTCGGCATCAACGCGCTCACATCCGCCGATGCAGCCCCGCCCGTCGGCGGCGGTGTGTTCCACGACACAGCGGTCTGGGTGCGTGCCGCCTGATGGCGGTTGCGCTCGCAGCGGTCGCGGCCGCGACCGGAGGGCGCTTGCACGGCGACGGGGCGGTTGTGGTCGCACGCCTGGTGCATCCCATCGAGGCGCGCGGGGCCGATGATCTGATCTTCCTGATGGAGGCGCCGCAGGCCGTCATGTTGGCCGACTCGCCAGTGCGCGCCGCCGTGTTGCCGCAGGGCTCGACGCCGCCAGAGGGCGCGCTCGACGCCTGGATCGAGGTGGCCGCGCCGCGCTACGCTCTGGCTGGGCTCGTGGCACTGTTCGAGCTAGGGCCGCATGCGCCGCCGGGTGTGCATCCGATGGCCGCTGTCGCCGAGGATGCGGTGCTGGGGCCAGAGGTCTCGCTTGGGCCGTTTGTGTCGGTCGGACCAGCGGCGGAGATCGGGGCGCGGACGCGCATCCTGTCCCATGCGTCCATAGGAGCGGGCGCGCGCCTCGGGCCGGACTGCCTCATCCATGCGGGCGCGCGCGTCGGCGAGGGCGTGATGCTCGGCGCTCGCGTCATTCTGCAGGCCGGCGCGGTCATCGGTGCGGACGGCTTCAGCTATGCAACGCCGGGCCTCGCTTCCTTCGAAGCCGCCCGCCGCTCAGGGGATTTCCACGGTGTCGTCAATGAGCGTGTCCGGCGCATCGGCTCGCTCGGCCGGGTCGAGCTTGGCGACGATGTGGAGGTCGGCGCCAATAGCTGCATAGACCGCTCCAATGTCGGGGCCACCCGCATCGGCGCACGCACCAAGATCGATAATCTCTGTCAGATCGGCCATAATATTGTCATCGGTGAAGATTGCCTGATTTCCGGCAAGACCGGCATTGCAGGCAGCACGCGCATCGGCGACCGGGTGGTGCTGGGAGGCGCGGCCATGCTCGCTGACCATATCGAGATCGGCGACGATGCGGTGGTCGGCGGCGCGGCGGCAGTCTGGAAGTCCGTGCCCGCCGGCCAGGTCTGGGTCGGCTATCCGGCGCGGCCCAAATCAGCCTATCTTGCCGCCCAGGCACATCTGGCGCGCATGGGCGGGCTCGCAAACCGCGTGCGCCTCCTCGCCGCGCGCCTCCTCGCCCTCGAAAGTGGTTCCGGTAGGCCCTAAAGATGGTCTGGACCGTGAAGACCGACCGGACCCGCCGCGTGACGGGCGCTCATTACGGGTCACGGGCGCATGCGGAACCAGCTCGGCCCGGTTTCGCGCAGGGGCGCGGCGAGATTGGCAAACTCGCAGAGCAGCGGGCGGGTGTTGCGCGGGTCGACGATCTCCTCGATCCAGAAGGTCTCCGCTGAGCGGAAGGGCGAGCGCAGCTTCTCCAGCCGCTCCTCGATCTCGGTGAGTTTCGCGTCTGGATCCTCAGCCGCGTCGAGCTCCGCCCGGTAAGCTGCCTCGATGCCGCCTTCCAGCGGCAGTGACCCCCAGAAGCCCGAGGGCCAGGCATAGCGGTAAGAGAGCCGCCCGCCATTCTGATGCGCCGCCCCCGCCACGCCGAAGACATTGCGCAGGATGACCGCGCACCAGGGGATGGTCGTCTGCCAGATCGCTGACATTGCCTCGACGCCATAGCGGATGGTTGCTTCGCGCTCGGATTTCGAGCCGATCAGGAAGCCCGGGCAGTCCACCAGATAGACCATTGGCAGGTGGAAGGTTTGGGCGAGATCGACGAAGCGGCGCACCTTGCGGCAAGTGTCCGCCGTCCAGCCGCCACCGAAGAAATAGGGGTCCGATGCCATCACCGCCACGGGCCAGCCATCGAGCCGCGCGAAACCGGTGGCGATCGACCGGCCCCATTCCCGCCCGAACTCGAAGAAACTGTCCCGGTCGACTACCGCCTCGATGATAGGGCGCACACGATAGACCTTGCGCCGGTCGCGCGGCACGGCCTCCAGCAGCCAGTCCTCGCGTCGGTCCGGGTCATCGGTCTCGGGCCCGCGTGCGGCGAGGCTGTCGACGGAGGACGGCAGATAGGAGAGGAAGCGGCGTGCGAGGGCGAAGGCATGCGCCTCGCTGTCGGCGGCATAGTCGATGGCGCCGTTGCGGGCGTGGATCTGCCAGCCGCCGAGCTCCTGCTTGCCGAGCCGCTCGCCCAGCCGCTCGACCACAGGCGGACCGGCAACGAACAGTGCCGCCTTTTCCTTGACGAGCACGGAGAAATGCGCCGCCGCCAGATGCGCCGCACCGAGCCCAGCGACCGACCCCAGACCCAGCGCCACACGCGGCACGGTGCCCATGTTCTCCACTACCCATTCCCAGCCCTTAACGCCCGGTACATTCGAGCGGCCGTCGGTCTCAATAGTCTTGACCGAGCCACCGCCGCCCGAGCCCTCTACCATGCGCACCAGCGGCAGGCGAAGCTGGTTCGCCATCTGCTCGCACATGATGTGCTTTTCCTTGATGGTGGCATCGGCCGAGCCGCCGCGCACGGTGAAGTCGTCGCCACCGACGATCGCAGGCCGCCCATCAATACGCGCGCGGCCGAAGACGAAATTGGAGGGCTGCAGATGTTCGAGGTCACTGCGCCCGTCATAGGTGGCATGCCCGGCAATGGCGCCGATCTCGTGAAAGCTGTCCTCATCGACCAGCGCCGCAATGCGTTCGCGGACATTGAGCCGCCCGCCCTCGCGCTGGCGCTGGACGCGGCTCTCGCCGCCGAGCTGCCGCGCAAAGGCTTCGCGGCGGCGCAATTCGTCGAGTTCGGGCTGCCAGTTCATGGATCCCGCCGTCCTTTATCCCACTGTGGACCAGATGCTACCCCGGCGCCCACACCCTTGGCGAGGGCGTTCGGCGCCTCACGCCTGGTCACCCTCTGGGCGCACGCGGGCCATCAGCGCGAGGCCGGCCACCAGCAGGA
>JAPORR010000131.1 GCA_026710105.1 Alphaproteobacteria bacterium | reverse complement strand
GCTGTAAAACGCCCAGCCTCAACCCGCAGGGAAATGCCGTCAAGCGCAGTGATAGAACCAAAGCTGTAGCCAAGATGCGTAACCTCCAAAGCTGGAACGCTCATGCAGCTTGCCCGGAGGCGGATGACGGCTTCGGATTACTGGACAGCACGGAGATCATTCGTTCGCATCGACGCTTCGGACCGGACGGCGAGGCGGCGCGCTGGCGACGCCGCTTGAAGCCGCTATGATGAGACTGAAAACGCAACCGGAGATCAAGTCCATGCACACGCGCCGGGCGATGCTGGCAATCGCCTTTATTTTCTTCGCCGGCTTCGCCCATGCGGAAATCCCGAAGCTGCGTATTGCCGTGCTGAAATTCGGCACCGTCAACTGGTTGATGGACACGATCATCCGGCACGGCCTCGACGGCAAGGAAGGTTACAGCCTCGAAGTCATCGGGCTCGCCGGCAAGCCGGCCACGACCATCGCCTTCCAGTCTGGCGACGCAGACATGATGGTGACCGACTGGGTGTGGGCGCTGCGCCAGCGGGAAAAGGGCGCGGACCTCGGATTTGCAGCTTACTCCGTGGCGCTGGGCGCGCTGATGACGCGCGGCGATGTGGACGGGCTTTGCGACTTGAAAGGGCGCCGGGTCGGCATTGTCGGTGGTGAGTTCGACAAGAGCTGGCTGGTGCTGCAGGCGCTGGCGCGCAAGGATTGTGGTTTCGAGTTGGTTGCCGAGACCGAGGCACTGTTCGGTGCCCCGCCGCTGATGAGCAAGCAATTGCAGACGGGCGAGGTGGACGCTGTTTCCACCTTCTGGCACTGGGCCGCGAAGATGGAGGCTGCCGGGAACACGCGCCTTGTTGGGGTGACGGACGCGCTCGCTGCGCTCGGTATTTCTCCCGCTCCGTCGCTGATAGGCTTCGTCTGGGACCGGACGCGCAGCAAGGCGGAGACGGTCGCCGCCTTTCTTCGCTCTGTGCGCGCGGCGCAGGCCCGTCTTGCGGCGGACGACAGCGAATGGGAGGTTCTGCGTCCGCGCATGAAGCCGAAGGACGACAAGGCCTTCGTCACGCTCCGGGACCATTTCCGCGCCGGTCTTCCCGGCCCCTGGGGCACAGCCGACACGAAAGCCGCCGGATTGCTGCACCGCCTGTTGATCGACAACGCACCGCCCGCTTTCAGGGAACAGGCCGGCGTTTTCGACGAAGCCCTGTTCGCCGCGCCTTGAGGCGATGATCGCCAGGCGCAGGCTGGCCCTACAGGCCGTGTCGCTTGCCGGGCTGATGCTGTTGTGGGCGCTGGCGGCCGAGGCGGCCGCGAGTGATGTGCTGCCGGGCCCCGTCGCCGTCTGGGCGGCGTTTGTCGCCCAGGTCGAACAGGCCGATTATTTCGGGCATTTGCTCGTCACGCTGGCGCGGGTCGCGGCGGCGTTTTTCCTGGCGATGGCGATTGGCAGCGCCTTCGGGCTTGCGCTCGGCATGCGGTCGATCGTGGACAATGTCTTCGGCGGCTGGCTTACCCTGCTGCTCAACATTCCGGCGCTGGTCGTCATCATCCTTTGCTATGTGTGGTTCGGGCTGACAGAGGCAGCCGCCATCACGGCTGTCGCGGTCAACAAGATTCCCAATGTCGCCGCGACGCTGCGGGAAGGCGCGCGGTCGCTCTCGCGCGACCTCGCCGAGATGGCGCAGGTGTACCGCCTGTCTGCCATGCAGCGCCTCCGGCATGTGGTGCTGCCACAACTCGTGCCGTTCTTCGCGGTCGCGGCGCGCAACGGGCTCGCGCTGGTCTGGAAGATCGTGCTGGTCGTCGAATTGCTGGGACGGCCGGATGGCGTCGGATTCCAGCTCCATGTCTATTTCCAGCTCTTCGATGTCGCAACCATCCTTGCCTATACGATCGGGTTCATCATCGTCGTGCTGGCCATCGAACTTCTCATCCTCGAACCGTTCGAACGGCGCGTCTCCCGGTGGCGCCGGTGAGCGGTCTTGATGTCGATATCGCGAGCAAGCACTTCGGCAACCAGCGGGTGCTGGGCGGAATCCGCTTCAGGCTGGGCGTCGGCGAGCGCGCCGCGCTGCTCGGCCCCTCCGGTATCGGCAAGAGCACATTGCTCGGCCTGATCGCTGGCTATGACACCCATTTCGAGGGCCGCATCGCACACCTACCTGGACAGACGGCGATGGTGTTTCAGACGCCCCGCCTGCTCTCTTGGCGCACACTCGTGCAGAATATCGCGCTGATGCCGGAGTCGGGCGGTCCTGAACGCGCACGCGCCCTTCTCGCCGCAGTCGGGCTGGGCGAGGTCGCCGATGCCTTCCCCGAGCGGATTTCGCTCGGCATGCAACGGCGGGTGGCGCTGGCGCGCGCGCTTGCCGTCAGGCCCTCCCTGATACTGCTTGACGAACCCCTGGTGTCGCTTGATCCCGGGACTGCGGCCGACATGCGCCGCCTTCTGGTCCGGCTTCTGGACCGAACCGCCGCGGCGAGTCTGATGGCAACCCATGATCGCCGCGAGGCGCTCGCGGTCGCAGACCGGGTGATGGAGCTCGACGGCCACCCAGCGCAGATCGTCTCCGACCGCCGCTCCCCCCTTTCCCGCGAGGCACGCCACGATCCGGCCGCCGTCGAGGCACTCCACCAGGACTGGTACGGACTAGCACTGACATCCTGTCCTGAACCTGCATAATCGACCCTGGGTTGGGGCAACGAATGGTCGCGCGCGAAAGCCACGGGTCGCCGGCTTGCCCCGCAGGCGGCAGCGACGGCTGGTTCGGCGCTCGGCTGTTCGACGCCACGGGCAGCTAAAAAGCGGCTTTCCTGCTGGCCGCGATGGTAAACACGATACAGCTCGACATCATCTCCATCTTGCTCATTCGCACGCGCGACCGCACGCTTGGCGGTGGTATGACGGACTGCGCCGTCGCCGCGGTTCTGCGTGCAGCTGTGCAAACAGCGTAACCGCAAGAGCCCGCCCGGACTCTCGCGTCTCTATTAGCCCCATTCACGCCTCTCCGCGCCGTCGCCTCTCCGCGTCGTCCCAGGCCGTCAGCGGTTGGTAATCCGGCACAAAGCCGAGGCCCTTGCGTGCATCCGAGGATACGGCGTCTTGCGAGGTGACAACATCGATGACGGCAGGCGCGTTCGCGAGCCCGCGCGCGATGGCGTCCGGCAAATCGGCCGGGTCCTCGACCCGCTCGCCATGGGCACCGAGCCCGCGCGCCATAGCTGCATAGTCGCAATGGCTCAACATGGTGCCGACGATGCGCCCGCCATAGTTCACTTCCTGGTCGTAACGCTCGATGTTCCAAGCGGCATTATTCGACACGATGAACATCGCCTTGGCGCCATGCCGGACAGCCGTATCGATCTCCATCGCATTGATGCCGAAGGCGCCGTCGCCATTGACGGAAATAACCCGTCGCTCCGGATAGACCAGGGCAGCGGCGACGGCGAACGGCACGCCGACGCCGAGGCAGCCGAAGATCCCCGCGTCCAGATAGGTACGTGACTGGAGGCCGATACGTGCGAAGCTCAATAGGTCGCCGCCATCCGCAATCCCGATATAGTCTGGATCCGAAACCTTTTGAATCGCCTCGAAAATCGCCATCGGATGGATTTTCCCGTCAGCGCCCCGCGACGGAGCCGGCGCGCTGGCACCGCGGGCGATGCGTTCGCCATGCTTGGCCCGCAAGGTTTCCAGCCATTCGATATCGCGCGCGCCGGGGTCGTTGCCGAGCGCGTTGGCTATGGCGTTGAGCGCAAGCCCGACATCGGCCGCCACTTCCGGAGCGCCGCGCCGATTGTCGATCAACTCGCCAGCATTGTCAGCGATACGCAGAAACCGGGCCTCGGGGAACACGGCCGGTGATCCATAGCCAAGCTGATAATCGAGTTTGCGTCCGAGTGTGACAACCAGATCCGCCTGGGCCATGGCGGCGGCACGCACGGCACCGACAGCGGATGGGTGATCCGACGGAACGAGCCCTCTGCTCTCCTGCGTGTCGAGATAAAGGGCGTCGATCTTGTCGAGAAAGCGTAGCAGCGCCTCGCCCGCATCGCGCGCGCCACGACCGCTAATCACCAGGGGGCGCCGGGATGAGCGAATGGCGGCTGCCGCCTCGGCGACACTGACCGGGTCCGGCGGCGGGCAGCCCCGCCGGGTCGGTTCGATCCAGTCCCTGAGCACGAGATGCGCGGCGACCGGCTGGCGCAGCACATCGGTCGGAAACTCGATATAGACGGGTCCAGGCTCGCCCATATCGCCGCACGTGTAGGCAATGGCCTCATCGAGCTCGCGCAAAGCTTGTTCGGCAACCCGCGCGGTACGCGCACAGCGCGTTATGGGGCGCATGATCTCGGTATGCGGGATGTCCTGAAGAGGGCCCATATTGGCTTGCGGCCGCGAGGTGCATCCACCAATGAGCAGCACCGGTGCGCGCGCGAGCGATGCATTCGCGACCGCCGTTACGGTGTTGGTGACGCCCGGTCCGGCCGTTGCCATTGCGACGCCGAGCTTCCCCGTCAGTTCGGCAGGCGTGCGCCATATGCGTCGCGGCGCGCTCGTCTCGCGTGTCGATGACGCGAATGCCGACGTGCGCTATGTGATCCCAAATCGGCTGGATGTGTCCACCCTGAAGCCCGAAGACATAATCCACGCCCCGCGCTTTCAGGCTTCGGGCGACCCATGCGGCGACGCTGGTCTCGCTCCGGTTGAAGTCCTGGCGCTCCTTATTGGCGACCGTTGCGGTATTCATTGCGGTTCTCCGTTGGATGCTTCGGTTGCAAGCATGCGAGCGTCAGGTGCCAAGCCGGGATGTCAGCAGGTCGTGCAGCGCCCTGTGCTGTATCTTGCCGGTCGCATTGCGTGGCATTTCGTTTTCGCTCAGGAATATGATCTCGCGGGGCCGTTTGTAGCCGGCAAGGCTTTCTCGTGCCCAGGAAAGCAGTTCGGCCTCGCTGACCTCAGATCCAGGGTACCGCACCACGGCCGCCAGAACGCGCTCCCCCCATTTCGGGTCCGGGCGTCCCACGACCGCGGCCTCACGAACCGACGGATGGCCCGCCAGCACTGACTCGACCTCCGACGGGTAGATATTCTCGCCGCCGGAGATAATCAGGTTGTTCTTGCGATCA
>JAPORR010000047.1:1919-5203 GCA_026710105.1 Alphaproteobacteria bacterium | reverse complement strand
GGAAGATAACCAATGTCGCGCAATCCCCGGATTGCTGGAAAATCTTGCGCAAAATGGATTCCCGTCAGGCTGTCGGAATAGCGACGGAAAGCATCATAATCCGATTCTGTGGACCAAGCTCGCGCGAGGGCATTGGTGTACTCAAAGAAGGTCCAGCGATAGCCAAGCACCTCTGCAATTTCACGCGCCGCAGTCGCCTCGCGGTTTCCCGCCAATCCATAAGAGAAGCATAGCACATCGTCATGTCCCAAGTGCTTCAAGCCACTTGCAATCAATCGAGAATCGAATCCGGCACTAAGCGGGATGGCGATTGGCCGACCTTTCGACGCCACGACTAAATCGCGCAGAATATCACGTGTCAAATCCCTTAGAGCGTCGCGCGACTTCGACCAATCGGAAAGTGTTTCTGCCCAAGGGGCGTAGCGTCGGTAATAATCCTGATATGGTGCTCCACCTTTGATGGGCACAGCGAGATATTGTCCGGCCGAAAGAGCCTTCACTCCGCTGACTAGTGTGTCTTCCCCAATTGTATAGCCGCTCATAGCCACAGCCAGCGCTTGGCCTGCATTGACTGTCTGACCATCTAAAGCACTTACTTCGCGCAACCCATCTGCCGTCTGGGCCACGATAACATTACCAAAATCATCAAGCGTCCAGATCAATGGGACGCTGCGGATTCGGTCGACGACCGCGATTAGCCAGCCTTCGGTTTCCTAGATAAAGGCGACACGACCGCTTAGCCGCTTTAGGATTGCCGCAAATTCCTGCGCCGTGTCGGATAACGTTGCGCATATCATCAGATCCGATAGTATGTACGTATCCGGTGATCCTACTTGATGCAGTCGAGCCGGACCGAAGTGTGCAATACGCCAAATTCTGGCATCAGGCACGCAAACCGATACACTAGTCATCTGAAACTGAAGTAGTCATCATTGTACGATGTCGGTCTGGTTATGAGCCTGGCGGTCCTTGTGATGCCGCGTGGTATGGGCCGCCCTTTGGCGCGCTGGTCTTAAGCGATGCTTCTTGAAGGGTTAAGTTCGCCACCACCGGGTGCCGCGCCCTCCATCAGCGGCCCCATACTTCATTTGCGGCCATTGCCTTCAACGTCTTTATGCCGTCGAGCCTCTGTAGCAAGCGCGTCATGAAGGACTTCTGAAGCTCGGTCTGGTTTTCCCTGCCCCGGCGGTTCAACGCGACCATGCCAACCGCGCTGATCACTAGCGCGACGACCGAAACCTCCCAAGATATGGTGACGGAGAGCACCAGATAGATCAGAAACTGGATTCCCCCAGAGAGAACGCGGCACGACGGCACATAGGCGGTGGACGCGCGAGTCGGTTCGACGCTGACCGCGCTCGCTAGGTCACCGGAGCGGCGATCAACGAAATACATCCAACGCGCTTCCAGCAGCGTTCGGATGAAGGTCAGCCGCTGGTCCATAGCTACCACGATGAGGGCCAGCAGCCCGGCGAGGGACACCTCCAGCCCGACCAAGGCGAAGAACTGTTCGATGTAGAACTCGAATGCGCCGCCGTCTCCTTCTGAGTCGATCACTAGGGAAATCAGCGGCAGCAACGCTGCGACACCCACTCCTTCCGCCAGCGCAGCCGACGTCAACGCGAGCAGCACGACCGTTCAGGCGGCGAAGAAATACTGAAACAGCCGGATGGAATGCCGGGCGTCGTCAAACTTCATGGACTTCGAACCGGAGCTACCGGATCACCTCCCAGTCGATCGGTGTGCCGCGCGCGATTGCCCGCACAGCGCGTCGACCCAGTACAGCGGGCAGGTGTTTGGGCGCGATTCCGTGGCCGGGCCGGATGATCCTGATGTTGTCGTTCGTCAGGACCTCCCCCTCGGCTATGTCGGCCACCGCAAAAATCGAGCGGCGGAACAAGAGATTGTCGCGTTCGCTCCTCGTTCGGGCGTAGTTCACATCTCCGAGCGCGGCCCAGGCGTCTCGTGTGTCGTCAACCAACTTGGCCAGTTCCTCAGGCTCTAAGGAAAACGCACTGTCCGGCCCACCGTTAGAGCGACGGAGAGTCACATGCTTCTCGATTGCCGTGGCGCCGAGCGCAACGGCGGCGGTCGCCACAGCGGTTCCCAGCGTGTGGTCGGAGAGGCCCACCTGGACGCCGAAACGGCTACGCATGTCGGCGATGGTGCGCAGGTTGGCCTCCTCCGGTGCTGTGGGGTAACCGCTGATACAGTGCAGCAGCATCAATTGTGCACACCCTCCGTCCCGCGCGGTATGAACCGCCTCGGCGATCTCGCCTTCGTCGGCCATGCCGGTCGAGACGATCATAGGCTTTCCAGTCCGTGCCGCGCGCGCGATCAGCGGCAGATGCACCGCCTCGAAGGAGGCAATTTTGTAGGCCGGTGCCTTCAACTCCTCAAGCAGGTCTACGGCTGTCTCGTCGAAGGGGGTGCTGAACACGGTGATTCCCAATTCCCGCCCCTTCGCGAAGAGCGCAGGGTGCCATGCCCATGGCGTCTTCGCCATGCCGTAGAGCTCATAGAGCGTATTGCCGTCCCACAGGCCGCCCGTGACCCGGAACTCAGGCCGGTCGCAATCGATGGTCATCGTGTCGGGTGTGTAGGTCTGCAGCTTGACCGCGTCGGCCCCTGCCATGTGCGCGGCTTCCAAGACGGCGAAGGCCCGCCCGATGTTGCCATTGTGGTTAGCCGAGAGCTCGGCGATCACGTAGGGCGGGTGAGCCGGGCCGATGGGACGCCCGGCGATTCCCATCGGGGCATCGCTCACCGCACGACCTCCCTCACCACCATGAAGCATTCCGCCGCGGCCAGCCCGACCGCCGCTCCCCGCACGCGCGCCCGCGCCTCGACAGCCTCGCGCGACCGGGCGTGGGGGAACGGCCGCATTTCCGCCGCGTAAGCCTCGAGAGCGCGGCGCTTGCTCTCGAGAAACGGTTCAATGTCAACCCAGCGCTGGGGTCGGAACGGATCTCCCCCTGACTGCCATTCGGTATTAGAAACAGTTTCAAAGGCATAGATCGCGCGCACCGACGAGCCTGGCAGGGGACGGCAAGCCGTAACGGCTGCCTGATGAACGATGCGGTGATCGACGTTCAGATCGCCAGCGTGGTGTGTGTAGATGATCTCCGGCATCACGGCTTCGACGATGGCTTCAATGTGCTTAATGACGTCCAACAGGGGCAGGGTGTCGAGGCGGTTGTCAGGCAGGCCCAGCATGTGCGGTGCCTCGGCTCCGATCACGACGGCCGCTCGCGAAGCCGCGGCCGTGATGGCGGCCAGATCCG
>JAPORR010000047.1:0-1884 GCA_026710105.1 Alphaproteobacteria bacterium | reverse complement strand
AAGGGGCACCCTCCGCAACACTCAGCAGATGCACCACATCTCCACCGGCGGTGTGGCGCGCCAAGGTTCCACCGCAGCCCAGGATTTCGTCATCAGGGTGAGCGGCAATGACCAAGACCGAAGGCATCGTCAGGAGTTGCCAGCTTTGCGAAAGGTGGCTCGCGCCTCGACCTTCTCGCCATCAAAGCGGGCATCGCGGAACTCAAGCCGAAAGTCGCCATAGTCCAAAAAAGCATGCGGGTATCCCTCAGCATCCAGCATACGGACATGGTTGTAAATGGCTTGGGAAGATCCAGCGCGCGGCAGGCGGCTTTCCCGGGGACTTCTGCGGGGGAAGATCACTGTCTCGCCGGCTTGCGGCACGGGTTCCGGTTGGCTGGCGACGACATCCTCGATCATGTCGAAAGTCAGGCGCGAGCAGCGTTCGAATATCTCGTCAGCAGAGCCCTCAAGAGAGAGGTCACGTTTCATATAGACGGGGCCAGCGTCTAGTTCCGGTACCATGCGCAAAGCGGATAACTTTGTCTCGTTGTGGCCGCGCGCAATCAGGTTCTGCAGCGGGCTGCCGCCCCGTCCGTAGGGGACATCTGTCATGTGGAAGCAGATGCATTCGGCGGCGGACAAAACATCGCCGGGCACCGCCCACGACCAATGGGGAAAGAAGATGTAGCGGGGCCGAAGCGCGTGAACCAGAGCGACATCAAGAGCGATCGGGTCCGTGATCAGCAACCAGCGGCCCGCAACAGCAGAAGAACGCCTCTCGAATTGATTGAGATTCCACCGCTTTACCGTAGCGACGAGATACACTGGTTCTCTCCCGCACCTCATGCAATGCTCCGTCTCGGTGACAGGGCATGGGATTGAATCTTTTGCGCCACCCGCGTTGCACCCAGCCCGTCGACCAGCGCTTGGCCGCGTGATGCCATGCGGCGACGCCCCACATGATCTGCCATCAATGCGGTGACCGTTTCGCGCAGGCGAACACCCAGTGTATCGTCAACTGCTCCGGCGCTGGCGCTCGCTCCAGCGTCACGCAAGATCCGCTCTAAAGCGATCTGATTGTCAGCTGTCACGACCGTAACCATGGGAACACCCAGGCAGGCGAGTTCCCAGCAGGTGCTACCGGCGGCAGTCACAGCGACCGAGGCGCTGCCCATAAGCGTGGTGAGGAGGCGTGGTTTTACGTGCAGATGCGAGGATATAGAGACGCGATGCAGGCGTCGCCGGATGCGCTCTCGGTGTGGATTCGCACTGCCGAGGACGACAACGATCGTCCGTACGCCTGGCACGCCGTCCAGCGCTTCAATCAGACGCTCCGTCAGATTCTGACTATCCGCATAACCGCATAGCAACACAAGAGAGCCGTTATCGCGGTTTCGTCCGACCTGTGTTCGGGCCTCAGCAAACATTGGCCGCAGAAGTGCATATTGGGGGCCAAGGAGCCTGTCGCCGAGCGCGCTGATTTCCCCCTCGGCAATGATGCCGGGATTGATGAAGATATCGCAGTCATGGGCGACTTCCGGGCGATCCTCGATCACAGTGACGCATGGCGCGATACGGCGGCAGGCTTCGTCGAAACCCCTGCCCCGTCCATAGTGATCGACCACCACCGCCTCGCATCGGCCGGAAATGCAACCGTCGATCTCGTCGACCTCGCGTGACTCGTCCGCGTTGAGCCTGAGAATGTCGTCGAACGGGGCGAGCGTTTCCGGCACCGTCTTGATCGTTTCCTTTCTCGTCGCGCAGATCGTGCGCCAGCCTGCCTCGGCGAGCGCACCCGCTAGCGCACCCGAGCGCATCGCGTGTCCGGCGCCGATCTCCGGCGAGGCGTCGAAGCGAAAGACGATCGTGGGGGGCTTCGCCGTCATCGCTGTCCCGACGGCA
>JAPORR010000009.1 GCA_026710105.1 Alphaproteobacteria bacterium | reverse complement strand
CTTCGTGCGCCCATTTGAGGTCGCGCATGTAATCGGCCAGTTCATTATCGGTGAGCCCATACTTGCCCTGATAGTACTCGGCGAACTTGCCGATATCGACAAATTGGCGTTGGCCTGGCGTGTGATCCATCAGCGAAACCAAGCAAACTTCAGGCTCCGCCGATAGTTTCTCGAAGCTTTGGATCACATCGGCGTGGCACAGCTCGCACCGGATATGAATTTTGTGATCAGCTCTGAAGGTATCGTTATCCCGGGCATCCCGAATCGCGTGGGCCATGCGAAGGAAACGGTCGCCCCTGTTCTCGGCCTGCCGAAAACTATCGCCGACCCGGAGAGCGTCGAACACCGTTGTGATCCCTGCCGCTGCCATTTGCGCATCATGGGCGATTGCCGCTGAGAGCTCAGGCCACTGCACGCCAGGCCGCGGCGCAAAGTGTTTCTCCATATTGTCGGAGTGAAGCTCGACCAACCCAGGCAGCACATAGTCGCCACCGCAATCGATGGCGTCTGACACGGTGGTCTGGCTTTCATCGATGTCGCGAATTTGTCCGTCCTGCGCTCGAAGCGTCCCGCGTACCACTCGATCGCTGAGTACCAGCTGCGCGTTGGTGAGAAGCAACTCTGTCATGGCTCAGGCTGCCCTCTGAATGGGGGCGACCTCAGCGACGCTGGTCGCTACAGCGTCCCGCACTTCCTCGTCGTGGAAAATCCCTATGATGGCGGCGCCACGGTCTTTCGCTTCATTGATCAGTTCAATGACAACCTCACCATTGGCACGATCAAGTGCGGCGGTCGGCTCATCGAGCAACAGCACCGGATAGTCGATAGCAAAGCCCCGGGCGATGTTCACCCGCTGCTGCTCGCCACCCGAGAAAGTGGCCGGCGGTAGCGGCCACAGGCGCTCCGGAATATTCAGACGAGTCAGCAGTTCGCGAGCTTTGTCCGATGCCAGTCTCTCGTCTACGCCAATGGAACGAAGCGGTTCGCCCACCACGTCAAGGGAGGAAACTCGCGGAATCACCCGCAGAAACTGAGATACGTACCCGATAGTGCTTTTTCGCAGCCTTACGATTTCTCGCGGTGGAGCGCTCCGGATATCATGCGTGGTGTCATCGAGGTTGATCCTGATGGAACCCGAATCGCTCAGATAGTTGGCGTAGATGCATTTGAGCAGCGTCGACTTACCGGCTCCGGATGGACCGACTAGAGCAACGCACTCGCCTCCTAACACTTGCATGTCAAAGGCATTGAGCACCGGTAGCTTCGTACCGCCCTGTTCATGCAACACGAAGGTTTTCGAGAGATCTTTGACGGCTAGAGATACACTCGAATATTGCTTGGTCATATGACGCTCCTAGGCCTGCAGGATCGACGAGACCAGCAGCTGGCTGTAGGGGTGCTGAGGGTCATCGAGCACCTGATCGGTGAGACCGCTTTCCACCACTTCGCCGCCCCGCATCACTATCAGGCGATGGGATAGCATCCGGGCGACAGTCAGATCGTGGGTAACGATGATCGCCGACAATCCGAGGTCATCTACCAGTTTGCGCAACAGATCGAGCAGCCGGGCCTGGACCGAAACATCAAGACCGCCGGTGGGCTCGTCCATGAACACGAGGCGCGGTTCAGTGACCAAGTTACGCGCAATCTGTACCCGCTGCTGCATACCGCCCGAGAATGTGCGGGGCAGATGATCCATACGGTCAGTATCGAACTCCACCCGCGTGAGCCACGCGCTAGCCGACTCTCGGATATCGCCGTAGACACGAGCTCCGACCGCCATCAGCCGCTCGCCGATATTGGCGCCGGCGCTGACCCCCATGCGCAGACCATCGCAGGGATTTTGATGGACGAACCCCCAATCGGTGCGCATTAACATCCGCCGTTCCGCCTCGGAAAGCTGGAACAGGTCTTTCAGCCCTTCCGCGCGCGTATCGTATTCGACCATGCCGGCGGACGGCTCCATACGCGCGGAGATACAGTTCAATAGCGTCGACTTACCTGATCCCGACTCGCCGACGATGCCCAGCACTTCGCCCCGGTAGAGATCAAAGCTGATGTTCCGGCAACCGATGATCAGATCATAGTATTTGGTGAGGTTAGTTACACGAAGCAGCAACCTTTCTTCTTCCAACGTCATCAGGCTGACTCCGCGGCGTCGTCAAGTAGTTCATTGCCCCTCGGTGCGCTCGGATCCTTGCCCCGGTAGCCGGCCTCACGGCGCTTCTGGCAATAATCCGAATCCGAGCAGACGAACATGCGGCCTCCCTGATCGTCGATAATGATCTCGTCAAGAAAACTGTTTTCAGCGCCGCACAGAGCACAATCTTCCTCCCATTTCTGGATCTCGAATGGGTAATCCTTGAAATCCAGGCTTTTGACTGAGGTGTAAGGCGGCACCGCATAGATGCGCTTCTCGCGGCCAGCGCCGAACAGCTGCAGTGCAGGGTTATTGTCCATCTTGGGGTTGTCGAATTTCGGGATAGGGGACGGACGCATTAGGTAGCGGCTATTGACAATCACAGGATAATCGTAGGCAGTCGAGATGTGCCCATATTTGGAGATATCTTCGTATAGCCGGACATACATAACCCCGTATTCTTGCAGGGCGTGCATCTTCCGGGTTTCTGATTCCCGGGGCTCCAGCCAGCGCAGGGGTTCGGGAATCGGCACTTGGTAGACGAGTATTTGGCCATGTTTCAGTGGCTCTTCTGGTATTCGGTGCCGGGTCTGAATGACCGTCGCCTCGCCGGTCTCGTCCGTGGTCGCGACACCGGCAGTTCGGGCGAAGAACCGACGGATGGAAACGGCGTTGGTCGTGTCGTCGGCACCTTGATCGATGACCTTCAACGTATCATCAGGGCCAATGACGCTTGCTGTTACCTGGATGCCGCCAGTGCCCCATCCATAGGGTAGCGGCATCTCGCGGCTGCCGAAGGGAACTTGGTAACCGGGAATTGATACCGCTTTCAGGATTGTGCGGCGGATCATCCGCTTGGTCTGCTCATCCAGATAAGCGAAGTTGTAACCCGTTTTGCCGCTGGCTGGTGTCCCTGATGCGGGAATGGTCTGCTCGTTCATGGGTCTACTCCGCTGTCTGCTGTCGGCGGGCCTCGTACTCGCCGCGCAAGCGCCGGACCAACTCCAGTTCGGATTGGAAGTCGACATAGTGGGGCAGTTTCAGATGCTGCAGAAAGCCTGACGCTTCGACATTGTCTGTGTGGTAGAGGACGAACTCCTCGTCCTGGGCCGGTGAGGTGGTTTCTTCGCCGAGCTCCCGCGAGCGGAGCGAGCGATCGACCAGTGCCATGGCCATCGCCTTGCGCTCGCATTGGCCGAATGCCAAACCATAGCCGCGGGTGAATTGTGGTGGCGTCTCCGCGGTGCCCTGGAACTGGTTGATCATCTGGCATTCGGTCAGCTGGATATCGCCGATATCGATGGCAAACCCGAGTTCCTCGGGCTCGATCTCCACCGAGACCTTACCCATGCGAATTTCACCGGCAAAGGGGTGCGTATTGCCGTAGCCACGCTGCGATGAATAGCCAAGCGCCAGAAGAAATCCCTCGTCGCCGCGGGCGAGATTCTGGAGGCGTACGTCGCGATCGGCGGGGAAATCAAGCGGTTCGCGGGTGAGGTCCGCAACCTGTCTGGTTTCTGGTTCTGTTGCCTCTTCTTCGATCAGCCCTTCGGAGTTTAGAATATCAGTCACCCGGGGCATGCCATCAGCAACTGCCCTGGGAGCTGTTGGTGCGGCCTCCGGGCGGTTTACATGATGATCGGCAAGATCGAAATCTAAGAGGCGGTGGGTATAATCATAGGTGGGGCCAAGAACTTGCCCACCCGGTAGGTCCTTATAGGTCGCCGAGATACGCCGGCGAATCGCCATCTTCGCCGTATCGACCGGCTTGGAGACACCGAAGCGCGGCAGGGTCGTACGGTAAGCGCGGAGCAGAAAGACCGCCTCGATGATGTCGCCCTGAGCTTGTTTGATTGCGAGGGCGGCTAAATCCCGGTCGTAAATCGATCCTTCGGTCATCACCCGGTCGACCGCGATAGCCATTTGGGACTTGATCTGCTCGAGGGTGAGCACCGGCACATTCGAGTCGCCGCGGCGCTCTTCGGCAAGCAGTTTGAGGGAATTCTCGATGGCCTTCTCGCCACCTTTAACCGCCACATACATTACATAGGCTCCACAAACGTTGTTCGCGGAATGGCTACGGCAACCTCGGCAGCGGTTAGAATCAGATCGACGCCGCGCGGGAACAGTGAGTTGGTTTGGGCGCGTTGCTCCCAGAAGTCCTGGGGCATACCGATGACATCGATCGAGCGGCTGCCGTCGATGCCAGGTCCGGTGAGCGATAATGTGCCCTCCGCTTCAATCGCGACCACTTGAATGATCAATGTTGCGCCGTGCTCCGGATACTCGTCAGTCCCCCTATTGAACCGGGTCAACGGAAGGCAGTTGGGTGCTTCGCTCATAATTGCGAAAGTTGCCTCCGATTCGGTCTGAGTGAGCGGGGCGCCGCAGTGAAAACGCACCCAGTCGGAAGCTGCCGCCGCCACCGGGCCGTCGAGCCATATGGGGGTCTCGAAATCCATCAGCGTAAGCGCAAGGGCAGCACTTGCATGACCGAGGGGAGACGGCGGGTCCAACTCGCCTCCTATGTGAATGATGGTGCCCGGTTCCGACATCGCCGTCAGGACATGGCGAAAGATCGACTGGGCATCGAATACAGGATCAGCGAATCCGGGGGGTATCTCCCGGCGAGTGGCGGGCGCAGCGAGCCGTGTCATTTCGGCCCCTCCCCCCGCACAACGGTAAAGAAGTCCACCTTAGTCGCCGCCGATTTGGCGGATTCGGTTTGGCGACGCTCGGTATAGGCTTTAGCGAGCGGTGCCAAAAGCCATTCTTCAAGGGGCTCCCGATCCTCGCTCGACAACATCATTGCGTCGAACACGGCTGCAAGTTCGGCATGGCGCCGATCTGTACCGGCAACATATCCGAACCCCTGTGTGCCATCCTTGAGGACGACGGTACAGCGAGTCACGGTCATCTCCCCGAAGTTGAAACGCTGACCGGTCCCGCCGGCACGCGCGCGGACCATTATCAACCCGGTTTCCGGCTGGCGCAGATGTATGAAATCAGGCTTTGCATCTGTGTTTTCCCAGATTTTTTGCAATTGCCGAGGATCGGCCTTGGATAGGATCGACATCCAGTACTGCCGGTCTTCGATACGCGATTCCCCGCGCCTATCCACAATGGACATCTGTGTATCTTCCATTGAATTTGGCGTTTATGGATTGCTCTCGATTAGACCATCACCCGATGAAGGACAAGTGATGAAATTTTGACAGTTCAGAGACGCTGTTATCATGCGCTTAAAACCAAAATGGTCTAAATAGGTCGAAATTCCGCAATACTCATTGACCCAAGACCATGCCCCGCTATGCACTTTACTTTGTTCCCAAACCCCAGAGCCCACTAGGGGAGTTTGGTACTCGATGGCTAGGCTGGGACGTTTGTTCTGGCGCAGCGATGTCACAGATTTCGATCGATTCTCTGCCAGAGGGTGAATTGCGCCAAGCTACAGAAACGCCGGCGGTTTATGGATTTCATGGAACCCTGAAACCGCCTTTCCAGCTGGCCGAGGATACGGATCTGGGACAGGTGTTTGAGCATCTTGCTAACTTTGTCAGCACCCGCGCATCCTTCCGCGTACCCAGCCTAATGCTCAAGGACTTGAACGGATTCCTGGCATTGGTCCCGAGTGCAACGGCGCCGGAATTAAACCGATTCGCCGCCGCATGTGTCCGTGAGTTCGATCGATTCCGTGCGCCGCCGTCGGAGGAAGAGCTTGCCCGGCGCCGGCGTCACGGTCTTACGGCACGCCAGGAAGAGTATCTTCTGACTTGGGGATATCCCTACGTGTTGGAGGAATTCCGGTTCCACCTCACCTTGACCGGATGGCTGGAAGACGGGACGCGGCAGCGCCTTGCCGAAACATTGCTGCCGATGCTGAAACCCCTGTGCGACGACGAGTTCTGGGTCGATGCCGTTACCCTATGTGAGCAAATTGAGGCCGGTGTTCCCTTTCAGGCTATCAAACGATTCGAACTGACCGGTTCTACCAGAGGCGGTTGCCTCTGACTCATGAGGGGGATTCCGTGAATTACTTGGACGCTCACCGAAGCATCCGACTTCTGAACCACAGGGGTCATGATTTGAGCCTGTTCGACGACTCAGGGGGACAGCCCGATTATGGCAGCAAGCACAGCAAGGCGCATGTCAGTTCGTCGAGGTGGCTTTTCATCCAGCAGTTTCATCGAACCGCCAAATTGATGCCCTATAAGCGGGGTCAGTTTGGCGAGGACAAAAAGAATGGATGCTCAGCACCCCCCATCGATATTGATCACCAACGGTCGCGTGGTGTTGGCCGATGGCGACATTGCCCGGACGAATGTCCTCGTCTGCGATGGGCTCATCGCGGCATTGGGCACCGATCCGGACCCTGTGTCACTCCTCCGGGTGGTGGATGCGGCGGGAGGTTTCGTTCTGCCGGGGATCGTCGATATCCATGGTGACGCCTTCGAGCGCCAAATTATGCCGCGGCCGAATGTTCAGTTCGATCTCGGCCTGGCGTTGCTGGATACCGATAGCCAGATGATTGCGAATGGAATCACGACGGCCTTTCACGGAATTACATATTCGTGGGAGCCCGGACTGCGTGGGCGCGACAACTTCGTCCGGCTGATGGAGACAAGGGAGGATTTGAAAGGACACTTACGGTGTGACACACACGTCCATATCCGCTTCGAGACATACAATACGCCAGCGGCAGACGAAGTTGCTGATTGGATTCGTGCGGGCCGGATCGGCCTCCTCGCGTTCAATGACCACTTCCCGGAGATCTATGCCAAACGGAACGATTTCTCCGAGATGTCCAAATACGCCCATCGGACTGGCATGTCGGAGGTGGAATTTGTGGCCTATATGGAAGAGGTCATGGCTAGGAAGGACCAGGTGCGAGAAGCGGTTGAAAAGCTGGCAGCGGCAGCCCGTGACAGTGGCATCCGGCAGCTCTCGCACGATGACGCCTCGCCCGAAACCCGAAGCTACTACAACGATTTGGGGTGTGAGATCTGCGAGTTCCCCGAAACCGAAGAGACGGCGGCGCAAGCCCGCACTTACGACAACCCGATCGTCATGGGAGCCCCCAATGTAGTGCGCGGCGGAAGCCATAACGGCGCCATCTCAGCCGTTGAGATGATCTCCAAAGGGCTGTGTACCATTCTTGCCTCCGACTACTACTATCCGGCGCCACTCGCGGCGGCCTTCAAACTGCACCAGGAACAGGGCCTGTCGTTAGCAGACGCGTGGTCGTTCATTTCGAGTGCCCCGGCCAAAGCCGCAGGTCTGGACGACCGTGGTGAAATCGCCGAAGGCAAGCGCGCCGATATCGTCATCGTCGACGTGAACAAGGGCATCCTTCCTCGGCCAAGGACGACTATCGCCGGCGGATGGGTTACGGGTATCCACTGAACGCATCAATGCCCTGGTCGTAGGGGGGGCGGAAAACAAGTTCGCGTTTATGGTCCCCAGAAGCCTGCGCGCCGGGCCCACAGGCATGGTGCATTGACCTGCAGCACTTCTTGACCGACAGTACGGCGTCTCACCGAACGAGGAGGCTAAGGCCATGCCGGAAGGTGTCGAGCAGATCGTCGCAGCCGTGCCGACAGGGGCTGCGCTGGGCGCCATGATCGAGGGGGTGGACCTCTCCCGGCCACTCAATAACAAGACCTTCGCCGCGATTCACGCTGCCTGGATTGAGCATGGCGTGCTGGTGTTTCGCGGGCAGACGCTGACGGATACGGATTTCGTCGCCTTCTCCTCGCGCTTTGGCAAGCTCGACCATGCGCCGATCATGGAAAACGGCCAGACCATGGTGGAAGGCGTGCCAGAACTCTATGTGATTTCCAACATCGTCAAGGACGGCAAACCCATCGGCTCGCTTGGCGCCGGGGAGGCGTCCTGGCATACCGATATGAGCTATGAAGAGCGCCCGCCCAAGGCGAGCGCGCTCTATGCGTTGGAAATCCCGCCGGAGGGTGGCGACACCTGGTTCCTGAACATGTATGCCGCGCTGGAGGCCCTTCCGCCGACGCTACGCGCCCAGTTGGAGTCCGCTCGTCTGCGCCACGATTCGAGCGTCAATTCTGGCGGCTATCTGCGTGCCGGCTTTGACGAGGTGGCGGATGTGAGCCAAGTGCCCGGCGCCAGCCATCCGGCCGTGCCAGTGCATCCGGAGAGCGGGCGGCCCGTGCTCTATCTCGGCCGGCGGCTCAACTCCTATGTAGAGGGTATGATGGTGGCGGATTCAGAAGCGCTGCTCGACGAGCTATGGCGCCATGTTGAACAGGACCGCTTCACCTACCGCCACCGCTGGCGGGTGGGTGATGTGGTGCTGTGGGACAATCGTTGCACCATGCATCGCCGCGACCCCTTCGACGCCGCGACGCGCCGCCGGCTGCACCGCACCCAGATCCAGGGCGAACAGCCGCAGGCGGCGTGATTCCCGCTCAGGCTGCTGCGAGCGCGGCAGCCGTATCGGACATACGGTTGGAAAAGCCCCATTCATTGTCGTACCAGGCCATGACGCGCACGAAGCTGCCGTCAATCACCTTGGTCTGAGTCGCGTCGAACACTGCGCTATGCGGATCGTGGTTGAAGTCGGTGGAGACCAGCGGCGCTTCGTTGACGCCGAGAATGCCTTTCAGCCGGCCGTTGGCCGCCTCGGCGATGGCGGTGTTCACCTCGTCCTCGGTCGTGGCGCTGCCAGCGGAGAACTTGAAGTCGATCAGCGACACATTTGCGGTCGGCACGCGCACCGAGGTGCCGTCGAGCTTGCCGGCAAGCTCCGGCAGTACTAGCCCGACAGCGCGAGCGGCGCCCGTCGAGGTCGGGATCATCGACTGGCCGGCCGCGCGCGCCCGGCGCAGGTCGCCATGCAGCGTGTCGAGGATCGCCTGGTCACCGGTAAAGGCGTGAATCGTAGTCATGAAGCCGCGCTCAATGCCAACCGCATGATGCAGAACCTGCGCCACCGGCGCCAGGCAATTGGTCGTGCAGGAGGCGTTGGAGACGACGGTATGGGCTGCTTCCAGCCCTTCATGGTTGACGCCGTAGACAACCGTGAGGTCGGCATTGTCAGCTGGGGCGGAAACTAGCACCTTCCGCGCGCCGGCCTCCAGATGAGCGGCAGCCTTGGCCTTGCTCGCGAATATGCCGGTGCATTCGAACACGATGTCGATGCCGAGGCGGCCCCAGGGCAGCGCCTCCGGGTTGCGCTCCGCCACCACCTCGATGGACCGCCCGGCGACCTCCATGCCGCCGCCCGACGCCTTAACGTCAAAAGGCAGAGGGCCGTGGGTCGAGTCGTATTTCAGCAGATGTGCGTTCGCCTCGACCGAGCCTAGATCATTGATCGCGACGAATTCCAGATCGTTGCGCCCCGATTCCAGTGCCGCGCGCAATGCGAGGCGCCCAATGCGTCCGAACCCGTTAATTGCAACCCTGGCTGCCATACCGTTGTCTCCCTCGTTGGCCTCGTTCGTTCGGCACCCCGGAACTCAGCCGAGCCGGATGCGCACTTCCTGCACCACCCGCTCGGCTGTGATGCCGAAATGTTCATAAAGCACCGGGGCCGGGGCCGAGGCACCGAAGCCATCCATGCCGACCACCGCCCCATCCGGCCCGACATGGCGCTCCCAGCCAAAGGACACAGCGGCCTCAATCGCGACCCGCACCGGCCCCTCCGGCAATACATGCGAGCGATAACCGGCGTCCTGGCGCTCGAACAGCTCCATGGACGGCATCGAGACTACACGCGTCGGCGCATCCGATGCGTCGAGCACCGTCTTTGCCTCCAGCGCGATCGCGACTTCGGAGCCGGTCGCGATCAACACGGCCGCCGGTGCGCCCTCGCAATCAGCGAGCACATAGGCCCCGCGCGCTGATAGATTTTCCGCTGCCGGTGCGGTGCGGGCCGGCGGCACGCCCTGGCGCGTTAGTACCAGCACTGACGGCCCCTTAAGCGACAGCGCGAACTCCCAGCATTCCGCCGTCTCCAGCGCATCCGCCGGGCGCATGGTGACGAGGCCCGGCATGGCGCGCAAGCTCGCCAGATGCTCGACGGGCTGGTGCGTCGGTCCGTCTTCGCCGAGGCCGATGGAATCATGCGTCATGACGAAGATCGAGCGCACGCCCATCAACGCCGCGAGGCGGATGGAGGGGCGGCAATAGTCGGTGAAGGTGAGGAAGGTGGCGCCATAGGGGATGATGCCGCCATGCAGCGCCATGCCGTTCATCGCCGCCGCCATGCCATGCTCACGCACGCCATAATGGAGGTGGCGGCCACCGTAATTATCCGCTGACAGGGGGGCGAGGCCCTCTGTCAGTGTGCCGTTGGAGCCGGTCAGGTCGGCGGAGCCGCCGATGGTTTCCGGTAGTATGGCGTTCACCGCGCCGAGGGCGCGCTGTGATGCCTGCCGGGTAGCGATCTCCGGCGGGTCCGCCAGCAGGCCCGCCTTGTGGTCCGCCATGGCAGCCCCGAAGCCCACAGGCAACGCGCCGCTCATGCGCCGCTCGAATTCCGCCCGGTCCGCGCTTACCTGAAGCCGCAGCGACCAGGCGTCCCGCGCCACCCGACCCCGGGCGCCCGCCTTGCGCCAGGCCGCGGTGATCTCCTCGGGAATGACGAAGGGGGCATGCGTCCAGCCAAGCGCTTCACGCGCCGCCGCAACCTCCTCCGCGCCGAGTGGCGCGCCGTGTGACGCGGCAGTCCCGGCTTTGGTCGGCGCGCCCTTTGCGATGATCGTTCGGCAGGAGACGAGCGAAGGCCGTGGGTCAGCACATGCGGCGTCGATGGCGCGGGCGATATCTTGCGCGTCATGGCCGTCACAACTGGTAGTATGCCAGCCACAGGCCTCGAACCGCTGCGCCGGGTCGTCCGACATGGCGAGCGCGGTCGGCCCGTCAATGGAGATGCCGTTGTCGTCATAGAGGACGATCAGCCGCCCGAGCTGCAGATGGCCTGCAAGCGCCGCGGCCTCGTGCGACACGCCTTCCATCAGGTCGCCATCGCTCGCGATCACCCAGCAGCGGTGATCCACTAGATCGTCGCCGAACACGGCGTTCATCGCGCGCTCGGCTATACTCATGCCGACTGCCATAGCGATGCCCTGGCCGAGCGGCCCGGTCGTGGTCTCGACGCCGGGGCTGTGGCGGTATTCGGGGTGACCGGGTGTAGCACTGCCAAGCTGGCGGAACCGCTCGATCTCGCCCATGTCCATGCCGGGATAGCCTGTGAGGTGCAGCAGGCCGTAGAGCAGCATCGAACCGTGGCCGGCGGAGAGCACGAACCGGTCCCGGTCCGGCCAGTCAGGCACGCTCGCATCGTAGCGCAGATAGCGCGTGAACAGCACAGCCGCCACATCTGCCATGCCCATCGGCATGCCCGGATGGCCGGATTTCGCTCGCTCGACGGCATCCATGGCGAGTGCACGCAGCGCGTTCGCCATCGCGGCAAGATCGGGTTGGGCGGACATGGGAGTCGGGAGGTCCAGGTTCGGCTACATGGAGAGGCACAAAATGCCCGCCCTGGGCAGGCACCGTCAACACAGCCGGAGAGCGGTTTGTTGACGCTGGCCGCCGCGGGCTGTCAAATAATAGCTTGGATAAGGCCGAGACTCGCATGACCGGAAACAAACCCGTGATATCGCGTATAGAGGCGTCGCTAGCGCGCATTGACGCCGCGCTGGAGCGGCTTGATTCAGCCCCAAGCCTTGCTTCCGGAGCCGAAGCGGAGCTCTCTGCGTTGCGGGTCCTGCACGATCAGGTCGCGACGCGGCTCGACGCCGTGATAGCCCGTCTCGACATGACGGTTGAAAGCGGAGAATAAAGTCTTGGCTCAAGTCGCTATCACGATCAATGGTAAGCAGTACAACCTTGCCTGTGAAGACGGCCAGGAAGAGCGCATCCGTTCGGCCGGCGCGCTGCTGAGCGCGAGTGTCAGTGAACTCGCGTCCCAGATGGGCCGTGTGAACGACCTTAATCTCGTCATCATGGCCAGCGTCATGCTGGCCGACGACTTCATCCGCGAACAGGCAGCCCGCAGGCAGGAAGCGACGCCCGACTTGGAAGAGTTGGCGATGGCACTGGAATACCTCGCTGTTAGAGTCGAGTCGGTTGCATCCAGACTCGCGCCCGAATAAAATTGTGGCGAAGCTGCCCGGTGCGTCTGGCTAGCGATATCCCGGGGCCGTTACCGAAACTCCAGGGAGTTGTCCCTGCCGAAGTCCTGGCTTCGGCACACGACGCCCACCTCGTTGGCGAGGGTCCCGGAGGATTGGTTTGAGACCGACGGCCAGGGCGGCTTCACTTGCTTCCGCAAAGGCAGCCCTGCGCCACGGGATGCTTCGGCGGCGAGCCGGCTTCCCACCGGGCGTGCTCTGCCGGAGTGCCGCGGTTGAAGGGCGATGCATCGCCGGTTATTGGCCGGTGCGGAGAGAGATAGACCCTCGCCCGCTGTTGCTGGCGCTCGGCGCGCGCGGTCGGCTGATCGCGCTGCCGGTAACTGGGCCGCGCGGTGCGGTGCTGGAATTCCGCCTCTGGCGGCCGGGCGACATGCTGACGCCTGGCCCCTTCGGCCTGTGGGAGCCGACGGGACCGCCCGCGGAACCAGATGTGCTGTTGGTGCCGCTTCTGGCCTTCGATGCTTGCGGCAACCGCCTTGGCTATGGCGGCGGTTATTACGATCGGACGATTGCGGCGACTGGCGCGCTTGCCATCGGGGCAGCCTATGCGGCACAGAAGGTGGAGGCTGTGCCCGTCGGGCCGCATGACCGGCCGCTCGCCGGCATCGTGACGGAGCATGATCTCAGATATTTCTAGCGGAGAGCATGACGTGCGAATCCTCTTTCTCGGCGATGTGATGGGCCGGTCGGGCCGCGATGCGGTGGCGAAAGAGTTGCCCGAGCTGCGCCGACGGCTCGCTGTGGACCTGGCCGTGGTCAACGGTGAGAACATGGCCCACGGCATCGGCATGATGCCCGACATGGTCGAAGGCCTGTTCGCGGCCGGTACCGATGTCGTAACCTCCGGCAATCATGTCTGGGATCGCAAGGAAATCATTCCTTATATGGAACGCGAGTCGCGGCTGCTCCGCCCGATCAATTTTCCGCCCGGCACGCCGGGGCGCGGGCTTGCCGAGGTCGCGCTGCGTGACGGACGGCGTGCAGTAGTCGTCAGCGCGATGGCCCGCCTCTTTATGGACCCACTGGACGACCCGTTCGCAGCCGTGTTGCGCGCGCTCAAGCGCTACCCCCTTGGCGGGGCGGCCGATGCGATCCTGATCGACTTCCATGGCGAGGCGAGCAGCGAGAAGATGGCCTTCGGACACTTCTTTGATGGTGAGGCGTCGGTCGTGGTCGGCACACACACCCATGTGCCAACAGCCGACGCCACGGTGCTGCCCAAGGGTACGGCCTACCAGACCGACGCCGGCATGTGTGGCGACTACGACTCGGTCATCGGCATGGCTAAGGAAGAACCGATGCACCGCTTCGTGCGCAAGATGTCGGCCGGCCGGCCGGAGCCGGCGGCCGGCCCGGCGACCGTGTGCGGCCTCTTCGTCGAAACCGACGACCAGACGGGGCTGGCGCTCAGCGCCGAACCCGTGCGGGTCGGGGGGCGGCTCTCGCAGACCTTGCCTGCCTGCGTTATATAGGAGACTTATACACGTGAGTGGCCCTCAGACTCCTCCGCATTGATTTCATGGCTCATCGGGGTGGCTTGTGCCAACGCCCTTCGCCGTGCAGCTGCCCCAATCCCGGAGCGTGTCAGGGCTTTGAGACCCCGGTCGCGCATGTTCTGTGCCGCATTGAAATGGGCATGCGCGACATGGCCACAGATCGTGCTTCGGGAAATCCGCCTTCATGCGCCGGAAGAAGCCCTTGAAGGCCTGGTCGCTTCAGCGTCCCGCGCGGGAGGATCTGCGGCCGCCATCTCGGGCCGCCCGGCAGGCGGTTAGGCTCTTGGTCGAAGTAAGTGAGCGACTTACCCGTCTTGCGATAGCAGTCGATCTGATCCTCGAGCGCCACATTGTAGAGCTGGTGCTCTGCTTCAGGCGGCCCTTCCAGGTGCTGCCAGTTGGCGCGGCGGCAGCAAGCGGTAGACAAGCTGGCGGTGGGTCTCTATCAGGGCCATGAAGGGTGTCCCAGAGCCTGAGCGTTTGGGTGAGAGCGCTATACTGGGGTAAAGCAGGAACGAGGGCAAGGGAGGAACGGGCCGTCAGGGTTCCTCGGGTATAATAAGTCCCTCATATAGCCACGGGTTCCGAAATCGCGGCGGAGGGGGAGTGGCAGGCCGATGGCCGGACATTCACAGTTCAAGAACATCATGTATCGCAAGGGTGCGCAGGACGCCAAGCGGGCGAGACTGTTCACCAAGATCGGGCGCGAAATCGAAGTGGCGGCAAAACTGGGTTCCCCCGACCCTGACTCGAACCCTCGGCTGCGCTCTGCGATCCAGGCAGCCCGCGCCGCTAACATGCCGCGCGACCGTATCGACCGAGCGATGAAACGCGGCGCCGGCGACGATGGCGGGGCGGTTTACGAGGAAGTGCGCTATGAGGGATACGGGCCGGCTGGGGTCGCGGTAATCGTCGAGGCGCTGACCGACAACCGCAACCGCACGGCGGCGGATGTGCGTGCTGCTTTCTCTAAGAACGGCGGCTCGCTCGGCGAGACCGGCTCGGTGAGTTTCCTGTTCGACCGAGCGGGGCTTGTGCGCTTCGCCCGCGACGCCGCCAGTGGTGACGAAATGTTCGAGGCAGCGCTCGAAGCCGGAGCCGACGATATGGTCTCGGACGTCGAGGGCCATGATGTGTTCACGGCGCCAGAAGACCTGCATGCCGTGCGCGAGGCGCTGGAGCGCTCGGTCGGCGAACCGCAGGCCGCGCGGCTCGTATGGAAGCCACAAACCCTCGTGCCCGTCGGCGAAGAGCCCGCTGCCACGCTCTTCAAGCTGCTCGAGGCACTCGATGACCATGACGATGTGCAGAACGTCTCGGCCAATTACGACGTGTCGGACGAGGTGCTCGCCCGGCTGGCCGGATGACGGCGCGCGCGCGTGTCATCGGGTTCGACCCCGGCTTGCGTATCACGGGCTGGGGCATCGTCGAGGCGCATGGTAGCCGCCTCATCCATGTCGCCAATGGCGAGCTCAGGCCTGACCCCGAAGCCGGGATCGCCGACCGGCTGGCCGAATTGTTCGCCAGCGTGACACAGGTGATCGAGGATTATGGGCCGGACATGGCGGCGATCGAGGAAACCTTTGTCCACCGCAGCGCCGGCGCAGCGCTGAAACTCGGTATGGCACGCGGCGCAGCACTGGTCGCCTCCGCCACTGCCGGCCTGCCGGTGACGGAATATGCCGCGCGGAGCATCAAGAAGGCGCTGGTGGGCTCCGGCGGGGCGGACAAGGCGCAGGTGCAATATATGATTGGCATCCTGCTGCCGGGCTGCAACCCGGCGGGTCCGGACGCCGCCGATGCGCTGGCGGTGGCAGTGGCCCATGCGCACGGCCTGCCATTTGCGGTGGCAGCCAGATGATCGGACGGTTGACAGGCCGGATCGGTCTCGGCGATGGCGAGGCGCTGATCGTCGATGTCGCGGGTGTCGGCTATGTGGTCCACGCTTCCAGCCGCACGGCCGGACGGCTGCAGAACGGACAGGACGCCACCCTGCTGGTCGAGACGCGAGTTCGCGAGGATTCAATCGCGCTTTATGGCTTCGCCGATGCCGCCGAACGGGACTGGTTCCGCCTCCTGACTGGCGTGCAAGGCGTGGGTGGACGCGTGGCCCTGGCCCTGCTTTCCGCGTTGTCGCCCGACGAGCTTGCGACGGCTCTACTCGCCGAGGATCGCAAGGCGCTCGCGCGTGCCGAAGGTGTCGGCCCACGGCTCGCCGCGCGCATCGTCAACGAGCTCAAGGGCAAGGTCGACATGCCTGCCGTGTCGCTCTCCGCGCCTGCCGTGGCGGGTGCTGCCGCCGGGGACGAACTGCTTTCGGCGTTGGTCAATCTTGGCTACGGGCGCTCCGAGGCGCTGGCTGCGGCTGCGGCAGCGCGGCGCGGCTTCGGCGAGGAGGCCGGCTTCGACGATCTGGTCCGCGCGAGCCTGCGGGAGCTGGCGCGGTGACAGCGGAGCGGAACGTTGCGCCGGAGCGCGGCCCGGGAGACCGCGACGCCGCATTACGCCCAGAGACGTTGGACGAATTCGTCGGTCAGGAACGTCTCAGACGCAACCTCAAGGTCTTCATCAACGCGGCCAAGGCGCGCGGCTCGGCGCTGGACCATGTGCTGTTCGTCGGGCCTCCTGGTCTCGGCAAGACGACACTGGCGCAGATCGTTTCGCGCGAACTCGGCGTCGGTTTCCGCGCGACCTCCGGCCCGGTCATACTGCGCGCCGGCGACCTTGCCGCGCTGCTCACCAACCTCCAGCCGCGCGATGTATTGTTCATCGATGAAATCCACCGCCTGAACCCGGCAGTGGAGGAAATCCTTTATCCGGCCCTGGAGGACTGCCAGCTTGACCTGATGATCGGCGAAGGTCCGGCGGCACGTTCGGTGCGCATCGACCTGCCACCCTTCACCCTGGTGGGCGCCACGACACGCGCCGGCCTGCTGACAACGCCGCTGCGTGAGCGCTTTGGCATCCCGTTGCGCCTCGAATTCTACGAGCCGGAGGAACTGGCGCGGATCGTGGCGCGCGCCGCCGGGCTGCTCGGCATTCCAACGAGCGAAGTGGGCGCGCTGGAGATCGCCAAGCGCGCGCGCGGCACACCACGAATCGCCGGCCGGTTGCTGCGCCGCGTCCACGACTTCGCTGCCGTGGCCGGGCGCGGCGAGATCGACCAGGTAGCCGCCGACTCTGCTCTGGTGCAATTGGAGGTGGACCGGCTTGGCCTCGATGCAATGGACCGGCGCTATATGCGTTGTCTGGCGGAAGCCTATGGCGGCGGCCCGGCCGGAGCGGAGGCGCTGGCTGCCACCCTCGCCGAGCAGCGCGACGTGCTGGAGGAGGTGGTGGAGCCCTATCTCATTCGTGAAGCGCTGGTGCTGCGCACGCCGCGCGGACGCGTGCTGTCCGACCGGGGCTGGGAGTGCCTTGGCCTCGCCCCAAAGCGCCGCGCCGCGGATCTGTTCGATGACGACTGATTCCAGAGATGGGTGGCCTGGGCCGGAGGACCATGTCTTCCCGGTCCGGATTTATTATGAGGACACTGATGCTGGCGGCATCGTCTATCATGCCGCCTATCTGCGCTTCGCCGAACGGGCACGTACCGAATGGCTCCGGCAGTTGGGCTACAGCAATCGCGACCTCGCCTTCGCCGTAGTCGATTGCACCCTCCGCTACCACCACCCCGCCGGGCTGGACGACGCGCTGGAGGTGTGCACACGGCCGTTGCGCGTCAGCGGCGCGACAATATCGTTGGCACAGAGTATATGGCGGGCCAGCGTGCTGTTGGTAACAATTCGTATCCGCATCGCCAGACTCGGCGAAAACGGCCGTCCCAGGCGGGTTCCGGCGCAATTACGCCATGTTTTTGCCCAATTGCAGGGTAATACAAGGGAAGGTTAGGTGGTCTATGGGTGATTGGGAGATGCCATTTGCGGATTCGCTGGCGGTGACGGATGCGTTGTCCCCGTTCGGCCTGTTTTTACAGGCCGACCTGGTGGTCAAGGCGGTGATGCTCGTCTTGCTGGTTGCCTCGGTCGTGTCCTGGGCGATCATTTTCGACAAATGGCGCCGGATTCGCCGCCTCAACCGCGATGCTGGCCGCTTCGAGGAGCTTTTCTGGTCGGTCGCATCTCTCGAAGACCTGCACGAGCAGACGAGACATCAGGACCGCGACCCGATGAGCTGCGTGTTTGGCGAGGCGATGTTAGAGCTGCAGGGTGCCTTCGAGAGCGGCAAACTCAGGGATGTCGCGGCGCGCGAAGCACTGCAGGCGCGTGTCGAACGGGTGATGACAGTCGAGGCCGGCCGCTGGATGGACCGCATTGAGCGGCACATGATCTTCCTTGCTTCGGTCGGGTCCGTGTCGCCATTCATCGGCCTGTTCGGGACGGTCTGGGGCATCATGAACAGCTTCGCCGCGATCGCGGCGTCCAAGCAGACCAATCTCGCCGTGGTGGCCCCGGGTATCGCCGAGGCGCTGTTCGCGACCGCGCTCGGGCTTGTCGCCGCGATTCCGGCGGTCGTCGCCTACAACAAGTTCTCGAACGACATCAGCCGCTACGGCGCCCGGCTGGACGGGCTCGTCGCCGACGTGGTGACCGTAACCTCACGCGAGCTTTCGGAGGCTGGGTGAGATGGTCGCCCCGCTCGGAGGGCCGGGCCGGCGCGGACGCAGATACCGTCCGATGAGCGAGATCAATGTGACGCCGCTGGTCGATGTCATGCTGGTATTGCTGGTCGTGTTCATGATTACCGCGCCGCTGCTAACGGTCGGCGTGCCGGTGGACCTGCCGGAAACCGAGGCCGCGCAGCTCACTGAAAACGAAGAGCCTCTAGTGGTCAGCATCGACGCCGAAGGTAAGGTCCATATCCAGGAAACCGAAGTGAACCTTGACGGACTCCCGGCGAAGATTCGTGCGATCAAGGACGCACGACGGGATCCGTCCGTCGATGTCCATGTTCGCGGCGACCGGAGCATTGCCTATGGGCGGGTGATGGAGATCATGGGCGCGCTCGAGGCGGCAGGCTTCAACGTTGTGGTGCTGAGAGCTGAGCTACCGGACGACAGGGCTTCGCCGTGAGCCATGCGGCCCTGCTCCTCTCGGCGTTGGCCCATCTCGGCTTGCTGATCCTAGCAGCAGTAGGACTGCCTGCGCTGCACGACCCGCCCGACCCGTTCGAGAACGAGGTTCGCGTCAGAGCCAAGTTAGTGAGCGAGCACACGGAAGCCAAGGCGCCTCTGCCGCCGGTGGAGCCGCTGGCCCCCGAAACGCCGCCTGAGCCACCTGAACCGGTCGCCGCGGAACCGCTTCCCATCGAACCCGTCACCCCCCCTTTCGTCGCGCCGCCCGCGCCGCCCGTGGAGCCGGAAAAACCCGTCGAGGTCGCTGCGCTCGTGCCTCCCAAACCCAAACCGCCGCTGGAACCCAAGCCGCCGGTTGCGAAGCCGGGGCCTCCGCAGGCGAAAGCGCCCCCCAAGCCCCCAGAGCTGGCACCAACGCCGCCCCCACCGCCGCAGGCTGCACCCAAGAACCCGGCTGACGACCTCGCAACGCTGCGCAAGGCAGCGAGCGGGGACGATCTGGCAACGCTGCGCAAGGCGGCGCTTGTGGACGGGACACCGAGCGAGGAGGCCGAAGAAGCAGCGTTCACCGTCGCTGAACTCGAAAGGCTGAAACAGCAGCTTACCCGCTGCTGGCAGACGATTCCTGGCCTCGCCCCATCGGAACGCCATGTCGTTAAGTTCGAAGTTAAACTCGGACCAGATCGCCGCGTGACCCAACCGATCAAGACTATCGAACCCAAGAGCAGCCGCAGCTATCGTGCCGCTCGTGAGCGGGCGGAGCGGGCGCTGCGTCATCCGGATTGCGAACAGATCGATCTTCCGTCGACAAAGATGGCATTGTGGCTGAGGGAGCCCCTCATCCTGGAATTCGACCCGAGTCAAATGCAATAGCAGAGAAAGTTGTCGCTGATGTCGTTTTCATTTCCCAGGCTTGCTGTCTTCCTGCTGCTGTTCGTTGCAGCCTCTCTGCCGACTGCGGCGCAGATTACTGTCAAAATCACCGAGGGTGTCCCGGATCCGGTGCCGGTTGCCATCGCGCCGTTCGCCGGCGCGGACAGGGAATCTGCTCGGTTTGGCGGGGAAATCGCCAATGTTGTCAGCGCCGACCTCGCGCGCTCTGGCCTTTTCCGGGCACTTCCCGAAGAGGCATTCCTCTCCCGCGGTGAAGACGCCGACCTTCGCCCGAACTTCAACAATTGGCGTGTCATCGGCGCCCATCTATTGGTCGTCGGCAAGACCTCGATGCAGACAGACGGGCGCCTGCACGCCCTGTTCCGGCTCTGGGATGTGCTGACGCAGCAGCAGCTCGCGGGCGTGACATACACCACTCTACCAGAGAACTGGCGCCGGCTCGCCCACAAGATTGCCGATGCAATCTACAAGCAGGTGACGGGCGAAGATGGCTATTTCGACAGCCGCATCGTGTTCGTCTCGGAGACAGGCCCTGCGGACCAGCGTCGCAAACGGTTGATGCTGATGGACCAGGACGGTGCGCAGGCGCGCTATCTGACGGACGGGGCTAATCTCGTGCTGACGCCGCGCTTCTCGCCGACGAAGCAAGAAATCATCTACCTCTCTTACGATCGCCCGAACGAGCCGCCGAGCGTTCATGTCCTGAACATCGACTCCGGCCAGCAGGAAGCGCTCGGCCGGTTCCCCGGCATGCAATATGCGCCGCGTTTCTCGCCGGACGGCCGCAGCGTGCTGATAACGATGACCCAGGAAGAGGGCAATTCGGATATTTTTTCGATGGATCTCGGCACGCGCCAGCTCATGCGCCTGACACACACTGCCGGCATTGACGCGGCGGCATCCTACAGCCCGGACGGCACGCGGATCGTGTTCGAATCCAAGCGGAGCGGCACCCAGCAGCTCTATGTCATGGACGCTGACGGATCCGAACCCCGGCGGATCAGTACTGGCAAGGGCCGGTTCGCCACGCCGGTCTGGTCACCGCGCGGCGACCTCATCGCCTTTACCCGGATCCTGGGCGGGCAATTCCACATCGGCACCATGCGCCCCGACGGCACGGATGTGAGGCTTCTTGACTCGGCCTACCACGCCGAAGGGCCGACCTGGTCGCCGAACGGGCGCGTGTTGGCCTATTTCAAGCAGAACAGTGCTCAAGACCGCCGCGAGGGATTCTCTCCCGGCTTGTGGCAGGTTAACATCACCGGAGGCGCTCCCCGCCGGATTGCAACTGACACTGACGCATCCGATCCTGCCTGGTCGCCGATTTCCCCGTAAACGCTCTTGTGCTGCATATCGAATACCGCACAATGGGGCGGATTCGCGACCGGCTTTCACGCCGCGAAACCGAAGGAGGAGAACTCATATGCCAATGAAACTGCTGGCGTCGGCGATGGCGCTCTTGTTGCTCGCCGCCTGCGAGACGGGCTCGAATTTGGACGACGACAATGCCGCCGCCGCGACGGGCACCCAGGCGGAGTCAGGGCAAAACCAAGGCGTCGACTCTCAGGCGGTGGCACCGCCGCCGGGCTCAGCGGAAGAGTTGCAGCAAATTATCGGCGACAAGGTGAATTTCGCCTATGACCGGCACGACCTCGACACGGGGGCGCAAGACCAGGTTACCTCTTGGGCGAACTGGCTTACCGCTCACAGCAGCTTGTCGGTGGTTATCGAAGGCCATGCGGACGAGCGCGGCACCCGTGAATACAATCTCGCACTCGGCGAACGGCGCGCGGCCGAGGTGCGTAGCTACCTGCTCGCGTCCGGTATCGCTGCCAATCGGGTGCGGATCGTCAGCTACGGCAAGGAAAGGCCTCTAGCGGTCGAATCGAACGAGGAGGCCTGGGCCATCAATCGCCGTGCGGTGATGATCCTCGACTGATCCGGCCATGCGCCTCGCTGCGTTCCTGCTGTTCTGCGCCCTGTCCTCGACGGCAGTGGCGCAGACGGCCGACCAGACGCTTCTTCCGGTCCTGAACCGGCTTTCAGCCTATGAGCGTGACCTGCGAGCTCTCACCGATACGGTCGAACGCTTGCAGCGCCGCCTCGATGGCCTTGATGAGCGCGTGCAGGCGCTGGAACGCAAGGCGGCGGCGCCATCGACCGAATCCCCTGAAGTGCCGACAGCAGAGGAGGCCGGCGTGCCGGTCGCCGAAGCTGACGGCGTGGTCCCGCCGGGCGTGCTGCCTGGAGGAGATGTCCTGGCGCAATACAAGCAGGGCCTAAACCTGATGCGCCAGGCGCGTTTCCAGGAGGCCGAGCAGGTCTTCACACGGTTTCTGGAGGATTTCCCTGAGCACGAATTGGCCAATAACGCCCGACACTGGCTGGCCCGAAGCTTTGCCGGACAGGCAAAGCACGGCGAGGCAGCGCAACAGTTTCTGCTCGCCTACGAGAAGGACCCGGAAGGCTCCAAGGCGCCCGACAACCTGTTGAAGCTTAGCAAGGCGTTCGCCGCCGATGGCAAGCCGGGGGAGGCTTGCATCGCATTGTCGTTGCTGGCCCGCAAGCATGGACAGGCGCCGCCCGCCGTGATCGCCGATGCCGATGTCGAGCGCCGGCGGCTGAATTGCTGAGGTCTGGCCCGCCGCCATCCGACCCAGCGTTCGACAGCGCCATGAAGCGGCTCGGTCCGTTCGAGCCAGCGCCGCGCCTCGTCGTCGCCGTCTCTGGCGGACGAGACAGCATGGCGCTTGCGCTGATGGCCAAGGCCTGGGTCACCGCGCGCGGCGGGGATCTCATTGCCGTCACCGTCGACCACCGTCTGCGACCCGAATCGACCACCGAAGCTGCGTGTGCCGGCACCCGCCTCGCCCGTTTCGGTATTCCGCACCGTATCCTTGCTCGCATGGGGCCGCTCGCCCCCGGCAATCTCCAGGCAGCCGCCCGCTGGGCTCGCTACCGGCTGCTTGCCGAGGCCTGCCGAGATGCGGGGGCCCTGCACCTACTGCTCGGTCATCAGGCGGAGGATCAGGGTGAGACCGCAGCCATGCGCGCCGAACGCGGCAGCAGCGCGCTTGGTCTCGCCGGCATGGCGCCCGTGATCGAACATCCGCAGATGCGCCTGCTGCGCCCGCTGCTGGACCGGCCGCGGCGGGAGCTGGAGGCATATCTGCTCGGCCTCGGTGTCGAATGGGCCGACGACCCGACAAATCTCTCACCTCTTTCGGCGCGGGGTCGGCTACGCGCCACCATGAGTCCCGAGTGGCGGCGCCGGCTCGGCTGGGAGGCGGTCGAGCGAGGGCCGCAGCGGCGGCGGCGCGAGGATCGGACGGCTGAATTGCTGGCCGAGACGATCGAACTCCACGAAAGTGGCATCGCCCGTGTCGATCTTCCCCGCCTACTCGCCTCACCGGTCGGCGAAGCTGCGCTCGGACGCCTGCTCGCCACTCTCGGCGGCGCTCACCATCCGCCCCGCAGCGCAAGGGTGACTCGCCTCGCTGCGCGTCTCAGGGCAGCGCCTGCAGCGTGCGTGCTGGGAGGTTGCGCGATGATTCAAGCGCGCACCGGCTGGTGGTGCGGACGGGAGGCCGGGCGGGTTTACGAGACGCTGCGCCTCGATCCCGGTGATAGCGGCCTGTGGGACGGGCGTTTCGAGGTCGTCAATCCCGGCCCGCTCCCGATTGCGGTCCGACGGCGGCAGCACGCGGCCGCGCGCGCCGTGCGGCCTTGGCCGGCGGCACTCGACTATGCCTTGCCCGCCTTTTTCTCCAAGGACGGCAGATTGCTGGAATCTGGCGGGGCCGGATGCCGTCTTGACCACACGGCCCCTCCTCATGCGACATTCCGGCCGCGCTCTCCGCTGGCGGGCCCAGGGTTCGCCCTTGTTTCCAGCGGCGCGGAACTTAACTAGGATCAGAGGGACTGTTCTGAATCTTCCATCCTAGCCGGAGGCGATCGCTAAAGACCATGGGCAAGAATATCGCGATATGGCTTGTACTTGGCGTTCTGCTGATCCTGCTGTTCAACGTCTTCCAGGGGTCGGGCAACCGGAGCGGACAGAGTAACCTCGCGTTTTCAGATTTCGTCGCCCAGGTCGAGGCCGGACATGTCGAGGAGGTGACGATCCAGGGCCGCACCATCGTTGGCCAGACCAAAGACGGCAAGCGGTTCACCACCTACGCGCCGGAAGATCCGGGCCTCGTAGAGCGGTTGCGCGGTGGCGGCGTCCGGATCAACGCCGTGCCGCCCGATGACGGGCTGTCGCTTGTCTCCATCCTGATTTCCTGGTTCCCGATGCTGCTGCTGATCGGCGTCTGGATCTTCTTCATGCGCCAGATGCAGTCCGGCGGCGGGCGGGCCATGGGTTTTGGCAAGTCCAAGGCACGGATGCTGACCGAGAAGTCTGGCCGCGTCACCTTCGAGGATGTCGCTGGCATCGACGAAGCCAAGGAAGAGCTGGAAGAGGTAGTAGAATATCTGCGCGACCCGCAAAAGTTCCAGCGCCTCGGCGGGCGCATCCCGAAAGGCGTGCTGTTGGTGGGCCCGCCCGGCACCGGCAAGACGCTGCTCGCGCGCGCGATCGCCGGCGAGGCGAATGTGCCTTTCTTCACCATTTCCGGCTCTGACTTCGTCGAGATGTTCGTAGGCGTGGGTGCGAGCCGGGTCCGCGACATGTTCGAGCAGGGCAAAAAGAATGCGCCCTGCATCGTCTTCATCGACGAGATCGACGCTGTCGGGCGCCATCGCGGTGCAGGTCTCGGAGGCGGCAATGACGAACGCGAGCAGACGCTCAACCAGCTTCTGGTCGAGATGGACGGATTCGAGACCAATGAAGGCGTTATCCTAATCGCCGCCACCAACCGCCCGGACGTGCTCGACCCCGCACTCCTCAGGCCAGGCCGTTTCGACCGCCAGGTCGTGGTGCCGAACCCGGACATTCTCGGCCGCGAGAAGATTCTCAAGGTGCATCTGAAGAAAGTGCCGCTGGCCCCTGATGCGGAAGCCCGGACGATCGCACGCGGCACCTCGGGTTTTTCGGGCGCAGATCTCGCCAACCTCGTCAACGAAGCCGCCCTGCTTGCGGCCCGGCGCGACAAGCGTTTCGTCACCATGTCGGACCTTGAGGAGGCCAAGGACAAGGTGATGATGGGCACGGAGCGGCGCTCCATGGTGATGAGCGAGGACGAGAAGAAGCTCACCGCCTATCATGAGGGCGGCCATGCGCTGGTGATGCTGAACCTCGAAGACCATGACCCTCTGCACAAAGTGTCCATCGTGCCACGCGGCCGGGCGCTCGGCGTGGCGCATTTCATGCCGGAGCGCGACAAATACAGCCAATCCAAGGTAGAGCTCCAGGCGCTGCTGGCGGGCCTATTTGGTGGGCGTGTGGCAGAGGAGTTGATCTTTGGCGTGGACAGGGTGACAACTGGTGCGGCCTCCGACATCCAGCAGGCCACCCGAATCGCGCGGCGCATGGTCACGGAATGGGGCTTCGGCCACGACCTCGGCCCGCTGCGCTATGCGGACAATGAGGAGGAGGTCTTCCTCGGTCATTCGGTGGCGCAGCGCAAGAATGTCTCCGACGAAACCGCACGCATCATCGACGCCGAGACCCGCCGCCTCGTCGAGGAAGGCGAGATGACGGCGCGCCGTATCCTGACTGAGCGGATCGACGATTTGCATCTGGTCGCGAAGGCGCTGCTGGAGTTCGAGACGCTGAGCCGCGACGAGGTCGAGGCCGCCATTCGGGGCGAGTCGATCCGGCGCGATGACCCGGCGGCTTCCGGGCCCGAAGGACCGATGCGCGGCGCCTCCGTGCCGTCCAGCGGCCACCGCGGGCGCGGCGCAAGCCCCATACCCGGAGGGCTCGGCCCCGAACCGCAGCCGGAGGGTTAGGCGCTCCATCGGGTACCGGTCTTGCCCAGCCAACCTTCCCGCTTTGCCGGTCTCTCTACCCGGCGGCCGCTGATCATGGGGGTGGTGAATGTCACCCCAGACAGCTTCTCCGACGGCGGCAACTGGTTTGCCCCCGAGGCGGGCGTGGAGCGTGGCCGGGCCTTGGCAGCCGCGGGTGCAGATATCGTTGATGTTGGTGGCGAATCGACCCGTCCGGGGGCCTCCGCGGTCGATGAGGCAGAGGAATGCCGCCGCATCCTGCCAGTCGTCACGGCGCTTGCCGAGGACGGCATCCTCGTCTCCGTCGATACCCGTCATCCGGGCGTGCTTGCCGCCGCGCTTGCCGCCGGTGCTGGCATCGCGAACGATGTGTCGGCCCTCACCGCCGACCCGGCCTCGCTGCACCTCGTCGCCGAAACCGGTGCCAGTGCCGTGCTGGTCCACATGCAAGGCACCCCGGAAACCATGCAGGACGATCCGCGTTATGAAGATGTGGTCGAGGATGTTTTCGTCTTCCTCGCCGGGCGGGTCACGGCCTGCCAGGCGGTAGGCATAAGCCCAGATCGTCTCGCCGTCGATCCGGGCTACGGTTTCGGCAAGACGCTGGAGCACAATCTTGCCCTGCTGCGGGGCCTCGAGCGGTTTTGCGCGCTCGGCTGCACGGTGGCGCTCGGCGTCTCGCGCAAGGGATCACTTGGGCGGATCTCGGGCGAACCGGACCCGAAACGCCGCATTCCCGAGTCGCTGGCAGCAGGCCTGTTCGCGCTGGACCGGGGTGTGCGCCTGCTTCGGGTACACGATGTCGATGAGACCCGGCGCGCGCTTGCGGTCTGGGAAGCGCTTCGCCATGTTTGAGGGCATGGACGGGATCGGAACGCGCAGGCTGTTCGGCACAGACGGCATTCGCGGGCGTGCGAATGCGGAGCCGATGACGCCGGAGACGATGATGCGCGTGGCGATGGCTGCGGCCGACCGATTCGACGGCAGCGGGCAGCGCACCGCCATTATCGCCAAGGACACCCGCCTTTCCGGCTATCTGCTGGAGCCAGCGCTGGTCTGCGGCTTCATCGCACTCGGCTGGGAGGCGGTTACGGTCGGGCCGCTGCCCACGCCGGCAGTTTCCGTGCTGACGCGCTCGCTCAGGGCTAACCTTGGCGTCATGCTGTCTGCCTCGCACAACCCCTTTCACGACAATGGCATCAAGATCTTCGGTCCTGACGGCTACAAGCTCTCCGATGCACAGGAGCAAGGCGTCGAAGCGGTCATGGCCGAAGTGGAGAGCCGCCGGGCCTCCCCGGAGGCACTCGGCCGCGCCCGGCGCATGGAAGATGCGCAGGGCCGCTATATCGAAGTCGTGAAGAGCAGCTTTCCCCAGGGCATGCGGTTGGACGGCCTCAGGATCGCTGTCGATTGCGCCAATGGGGCCGCTTACCGGGTGGCACCGGCTGTGCTGTCGGAATTGGGGGCAGAGGTTATCCCTGTCGCCGTCTCGCCGGATGGCATGAACATCAACGAGGCCTGCGGCGCCTCGCATCCCCAGACAATCTGCCGGGCGGTGCGGGATTGCCGTGCCGATATCGGCCTCTCCTTCGATGGCGACGCTGACCGTCTCGTGCTCTCTGATGAAACCGGTAGGCCGGTGGACGGCGACCGGGTCATGGCCTTGATTGCAGCCGCCTGGCAACGCTGTGGGCAGCTGCGCGGCGGCGCGGTTGCCGCGACTGTCATGTCCAATCTGGGGCTTGAGCGTTATCTCGACACCATCGGGCTTCGTCTGGAACGCACCCGTGTCGGCGACCGTTATGTGGTCGAGCACATGCGCGCCCGCGCCCTCAATGTCGGGGGCGAGCAGTCCGGACATATCGTTCTGCGGGACTTCTGCGCGACAGGCGACGGCCTGCTGGCAGCCTTGCAGGTGCTAGCCGAGCTAGTGAGAAGCGGCAAGCCGGCCTCGGAGGCGCTGGCCCTGTTCGAGCCGTTGCCGCAGCGCTTGGAGAATGTGCGCTACGGCGCCCGCGACCCGCTGATGGTGCCGGCCGTGCAGCGGGCGGTGGCGGATGCCGAGGCCCAGCTCGACGGCATCGGGCGGCTGCTGATCCGCAAATCCGGCACCGAGCCGCTGATCCGCATCATGGCCGAGGCCGAGGATGAGCATCTCGTCGGTGAGGTCGTGGAGGGTCTTGCCGCAGATATCCGAGCTGCGGTCTGAACATGGGTGCGCGAGGCCGCCTGCTGATCGTCGCGGGCTCGGACTCCGGCGGCGGCGCGGGTATTCAGGCGGATATCAAGACCTGCACGGCGCTCGGTGGCTACGCCATGACGGCGGTGACCGCGCTTACGGCGCAGAACACCGAAGGCGTCCACGGTGTCCATCCCGTGCCACCTGGCTTTATCGCCGACCAGATGCGCGTCGTGCTGCGCGATATCGGCGCCGATGCGGTCAAGACTGGCATGCTGCACGATGCGGAAACGATCGAGGCGGTGGCCGAGACGCTCAAGCGGGAAGCGCTGGGCGTGCCAGTCGTGGTCGATCCTGTCATGGTAGCGAAGGGGGGGCACGCGCTGCTTCGCGCCGATGCGGTCGAGGCACTCCGCCGGTGCATGCTGCCCCTGGCAGCGCTGTTGACGCCGAACATGCCGGAAGCCGAGGCGCTGCTGGACGGACGCCCCCCGGTCTGGCCGTCCTGGGCGGCGCTCGGCGCAGGTGCCGTATTGCTGAAGGACGGGCATGGCACGGGTATCCTTGTGTGCGACCGGCTGCTTGCGGCGGGCGGCGAAACAGTGTTCGAGCATGAGCGGCTCGCCACAAAGCATACCCACGGCACGGGTTGCACGCTGGCATCCGCCGCGGCGACCGGCCTCGCACAGGGCTTTGACCTTGCCTCGGCCGTGAGACGTGCGGGCGATTTCGTGCATGCGGCGATGCGTTCTGCCCCCGGCCTCGGGCGCGGGCACGGGCCGCTCAACCACATGATCACAGTGCGAAGGTTCGCCTGAGGATAGGCGAGCACGAGGCCGCGCAGGCGGCCGTCATGGTGTGCAGCGGGTCGCCGAAAAGTCTGCCATAGGCCGTATCAGCGGTAGACCAGCGTCGGCAAGTAGAGCGCCAAGTCCTCATAGGCAATCAGCAGCACGACCATGACCAGCATCGACACCACGAAGGGCAGGGCCCCATAGGCGACATCGTTGAACTTGCCACCGCGCGAGCGGATGCCCTGCACCACATAGAGGTTGACGCCGATCGGTGGTGTGATGAGTGCCGTCTCCATCAGCACGGTAATCATCACGCCGAACCAGACGGGGTCGAAGCCCATCTGCACGACGATGGGGAAGATCACCGGCACGGTGGTTAGCATCATGGAGAGCGTTTCCATGAACATGCCGAGGATGAGGTAGAAGATCACTAGCAGGACCATGAATTCGAGCGCCGTCAGCCCAAGCTCGGCCATGAAATTTATCATCGCTTGTGTGACGCCGATGAAGCCTAGGACGAAGTTGAGGAACACCGCCGCCAGGATGATGAGCATAATCATCGCCGTGGTGCGCATGGTGCCCTCGAAGGCCTCGCGCAACATGGAGAGCTTGAGCGTGCGCGTCCATGCGGAGAGCAATAGCGCGAAGCACACGCCGACCGACGCAGCCTCTGTTGGCGTCGCCACGCCCGCATAGATCGACCCGACCACCACCACGAACAGCAGGATCGGTGGCACCAGGTCCGGCAGGGTGCGAATGCGGGCGCGCCAATTGGTCTCGATGCGTGCCCCGCCCCAGTCGCGACGCCAGAGACAGGCAACGACGATGGCGGCCATGAACAGCGTCGAGAGGATAATCCCGGGAATTATACCGGCGAGATAGAGTTCCGGCACGGAACTGTCGGTCAGCAGGCCGTAGAGGATGAGGTTGATCGAAGGCGGGATCAGGATGCCAAGCGTGCCGCCGGCCGCCAGCGAGCCGAGGAACAGCCGCTCATTATAGGCGCGGCGCTCGATCTGCGGGTAGGCGACGGTGCCAACGGTGGCGGCAGTGGCGACCGAAGAACCCGACGATGCTGCGAAGATGGCGCAGGAGCCGATATTGGCGTGCATCAGCCCACCTGGCAGCCAGGAAAGCCATTGCGCGACGGCGTTGTACATGCGCTGCGCGATGCCGGCTCGGAGCATGATCTCGCCAAGCAGGATGAACATCGGCACGGCGACCAGGATGAACTCCTTGCTCTTGTCCCAGACGAATTCGCCGATCGCAGGGGTCAACCGCCCGCCGAAATACAGCGAGTCGAGGCCGAAGGAGAGAATGCCCAGAATGGCTGCCACGGGCACCGCGGCGACCACCATCAGCATTAGGGCGACGAGGATCCCAAGCGCCATGGCGTCAATCCTCCTGTGTTCCGGTTCGGAGGTTCATGCCGTGGGTCTCGGCCTCGATCTCTTCGGCGACGCTGGGTACACCGGCAATGCGCCTGACGAGATCAAGGTCGTGCCGTAGCAGGCCGACCAGCGTGTAGAGGAAGACAAAAACCAGAACTAGCTCGAAGAACACCAGTCCCGAGGCCCAGAAAAACTGCGGAATCCATTGCGGCGTAGCGAGGGTGGTGATCGAGACCGAGTCCTTGTCCCAGGATTCAATGAAGGCATTCCAGGCGCGCCGCGCCAGCTCCGAGTTGTAGATCAGCAGCAGCAGCACCGCCACAGCATCCAGAAGCGCGCACAGCCAGCGCGGCATAAAATTGTAGAGTGCATCGATGCGGATATTCGCCCGATGCAGCAGGCAGTAACTATAGGCCCAGGTCGTGCTGGCGGCGAAGACATAGCCGGAGATCTCGTCCGCGCCACTCATGGTCACATTAAGAAATTTGCGGCTGAGCACATCGAGTGTAACCATGACTGCCGCAGCCAACAGAGCAGCCCCGCCGACCCAAACCGCCCGACGGGAAATCCACTCAAGCGCTATGTAGATGCGTTCGAACATGGCGCCTCCGTTCCAGCGGGCGCACACCCACCACACCGGCTATACCGGTACCGCAACCGGGAAGCGGGGCGCCGCAGCTGCGGCGCCCCGGCGGTTCGGCGTGCACCCCCCGACCGGATTACAAGCTCGCTTCGATTCCGGCGATCTTGCCGACGGTTGCGTTCCAGTCATCGACGCATTGCTGCGTGCCGCAGCGTTCTGCCCAGCGCTTGACTACGAAGTCGGTCACGATCTGCTTCAGTTTCGTGCGGTCGGTGTCCGAGATCTCGATCGGCGTCATGCCGCCCGGATCGCCCAAGTCGCACGGGCCAGAGGCATTGCAATCCATGCCGCGCTGGTCGTTCTTCGCCGTGGCGTCCCACATCTCCTTTTCCAGAACCTTCAGTTTCTCCATGATGAGGTTCTGCGCGTCGGCGGTCAGGCTGTTCCAGCTGTCCATGTTCATAGCGAGGAAGGAGGAGGCGAAACCCAGGCGGATGCGGATATTGTGGGTTACCACCTGCCACCACTTGGCGTTGTAGGCAGGGAGCGTGCCTGTAAGGCCGCAATCCGCGACGCCCTTCTGCAGGGCCGGCACGACCTCGGCGAAGGCGATGGTCACGGCACTGCCGCCGACGCCCTCGATGAAGTCGCCGAGCGTGGTTGAATAGGTGCGGATCTTCTTGCCTTGGAGGTCCTCAAGGCTGAACTGGGTGATGCTCTTGTCGCCGAGATTGCACCACAGCTGCTGGCTTGGCCATGCGTAGAGCATCAGGAGTTTCGCATCGTATTTTTCGGCGAATTCGCGCTCGATCACGGGGGCATAAGCCTGGACCGCCTTGCGGAACGTGGCGAGGTCCTGGATGGTTCCCGCGAGGTCGGCGCCCTCAATGGCTGGGCTGTCCTGCGCGACATAGGTCGTCACGCCGTGGACCGCATCATAGGTACCGAGCTTGAGCAACCGCATGATCTCGAAGCCGGAAAGGCCGAGTTCGGTCTGCGGTTTCGCATTGGCGGTCAGCGCACCACCGGACGCTTCTGGAATAACCTCCTGCCAGAACTTGGACTCGCGCTCTTTCCAGTGGTCGAGGAACCCCCAGGTACCTACCACCGTGAATTCCTTCTTGCCGTAATCGGCGGCGCCACCGGCGCCCGCACCAAGCACGACTGCACCTGCGACGGCAGCCGCCACAACAGTCTTGACCAGTTGCAACATCGAGATTGTCCTCCCTTGATCGGATATCGGCTCCAGGCCAGTCTTGCACAGACTGGAAATGGGGCACAAGGACATGGCGGACAACAACACGGTCGGATTTATCGGGCTCGGCGTTATGGGCGAGCCAATGTGCCGGAACCTTTTGAGGAGATCCGGCAAGCGGGTGCTGTGCCACGACACCAGACCGGAACCCCTGGCCCGCCTCGCGGCGGAAGGCGCGGAAGCGGCGGGCTTGGACGACATCGCGGCGCGCGCCGATACGGTGCTGCTGTCGCTGCCGGGTGCGCCGCAATTGCGCAGTGTCTGCCTCGGCGAAGACGGGCTGATCGCGGCGATGGGGCCGGGGCAGACCCTAGTGGACTGCTCTACTGCGCCGCCCGACCTCGCCCGCGACCTCGCGCAGGCCTGCGCCGTTCGCGGCACCGCGTTCGCCGATGCGCCCGTTGCCCGTACGGCCGAGGCAGCCAGAAACGCCACGCTTTCGATTATGGTCGGCGGCAAGCAGGAAACTGTTGCGCATATCCGTCCCCTGCTTGCCTGCATGGCTGCGGAGATCACTCATTGCGGCGCCGTGGGCGCAGGCCAGACGGTCAAGCTGCTAAACAACATGGTCGTTGCCATGACGGTGGTAGCGCTCGCCGAGGCACTCTCCGCTGCCCGTGCCTCTGGAGCGGTGGATGGCGAGGTGTTGTTCGAGACGCTTGCGCGTAGCTCCGCCGACAGCTTCGTGCTGCGCAATCACGGCATGAAGTGTTTGCTGACAGGTGTCCACCCGACCGAAGGCGCCTTCCCAACCGACTATATCCTGAAGGACTTGGGCTACGCGCTCGACTTCGCCGAAGGTGCCGGGGTCGAGATGCGCGCTGCCGCTGTTACCCGTAGCCTCATGGAGCGTACCCGCAAGGCCGGTTTTGCGAAACACTACTACACGGCAGTGATCGAGACGCTGGGGGAGCAATAGCCGGCTGTCTGGCCGCAGGGTGCGGTGCCGACGAGGCGGCCACGGCGATCAAAGATATGGACATCCACCTCCGTGCCGCCAGCAAGCACGGCGCGCGCTGTTTCGCGCGCCTGCTCGGCGATGCGCTGGGCTAGCGGCAGGTCTCCAGCGAGCGCTAGCACCGCGCCTGCGCTTACTACCCCGCTGGCGTCCGGCCCACCCAGCGCCGTCAGCTCCGCCGCGAGGCGCGGAATATCCACCGGACTGCGGTCAGCATGCAGGTCCAGATGTCCGGCTGCCAGCTTGGAGAGCTTGCCGAAGCCGCCCGCCAAGCTTAGCCGGGACACCGGCTGCCGGCGGAGATATTTCAGCAGCGCGCCGGCGAAATCACCCATGTCGATCATGGCGTGGTCCGGCAGGCCGAGCCGGGCTTGCAGGGCCGCCTCTGAGCCGCGTCCGGTGGCGGCGCCGACATGGTCGAGGCCGGCGGCACGTGCCACATCCACGCCGCGATGCACCGCATGGACCCAGGCCGCGCAGGAATAGGGGATGACAACCCCGGTGGTGCCGAGCACCGACAGCCCGCCCACTATGCCGAGTCGGGCATTGGCGGTGTGATGTGCCAGCGCCTCGCCGTCTTCAATACCGATTTCGACCGTGAGGTCGGCCGCCATACCGTATTCGTCAGCCACCGCGCGGAGATTGGCGGCGACCATGGCGCGCGGCCCCGGATTGATCGCCGGCTCGCCGACCGCGAGCGGTAGGCCTGGCAGGGTGACCGTCCCGACGCCCGGCCCCGCGCGGAAGGCTACGCCCGTGCCGGGCGGTGCAGGGCGCAGGCGAGCGCGCACAATGGCGCCGTGAGTCGTGTCCGGGTCGTCACCGGCGTCCTTGCGCACTCCGACCCATGCTCCGGTCTCTGTGAGAGAGAAGGAGGCCCGGAGGCCATGCGGCAGGTCTATGGCGACCGGGTCCGGCAGGTGTCCCGTGAACAGCCGCTCGCAGGCGGCTCGCGCCGCCGCCGCCGCACAGGCCCCCGTTGTCCAGCCTCGCCTCAGCTCCACCATGAAGGGATTCTAGCCCGGATTTCTCGCCACAGGTAGGTGCATCGGGGCACTGCATGTAAGCAAGTTCTTTTGCGACAAGGACTTTCCCGGACGTGTGAGATAATCGTTCACCAGCCCCAGGCTCTCATCCACCGG
>JAPORR010000212.1 GCA_026710105.1 Alphaproteobacteria bacterium | reverse complement strand
GTCGTTCGGCGTTGCGGCGCTTCTGGCGTTCCTCGGCCTCCTTGCGGCGGTATGAGTCGCCGTCGATGGCGAGTATTTCGGCGTTGTGGACGAGGCGGTCGACGAGAGCCACGAGGCAGGCGGCGTTGGGGAAGGCCTCGCCCCATTCAGCGAAGGGGCGGTTTGTGGTGATGATGGTGGAGTTCTGCTGGCTTCGGCTTGAGACGATATTGAACAGGAGGTCGGCATGGCGGTTGGAGTAGGAGAGATATCCGACCTCGTCGATGACCAGCAGATGTTGGCGGGCGTAGAAGCGCAGTCTGCGCTGAAGCAGGGTGTCGGAGTCGAGGGCGGCGAGTTCGCCGAGCATGCTGGCGGCGTTGGCGAAGCGCACGGTATGGCCTTCGAGAACGGCGCGGTGGGCGATATTGGCGGCGATTGTGGATTTGCCGACGCCGTTGGGCCCGACCAGGACGAGGTTGGCGTGCTCCTTGAGGAAGTCGAGGCCCATGAGGTCCTCGACGGCCATGCGGTCGCATCGCCTTGGCCAGTCGAAGTCGGCGAGCGGCTTGAACTGTCCGAGGCGCGCGTCGGCGAGGCGTCGCTTGAGGCTTCGGGCGCGCCTTTCTTCCTCTTCCCATGCGATCAGGGGCGGGAGCCAGTCGCGCTCTGCGACCTCGGCCCAGTGGGCGACGAGGCCATGCAGGCCGAGGGCGCGGGCACGGTCGATGAGGGTGTCGGTCACTCTTGGCTGTCCTCTTCGTGGTAGCCGGCGAGCCCGTCATATCCGCCGAGGTCGTGGTCGCGCACGGCGATGTCGCGCAGGCGCGGGTCCCTGGGCAGGTCGATCGGGATGGGCGGCGGCTCGTCGCGCTGCTCGCGGCGGCGGGTGAGGCTGAGGCGCACGGCGTTGGGATGGGGGACGCCGCGCTCGAGGGCTTCGTCGATGGCGGCTTCGAGGGCTCCGTAGTCGTCGAGCAGGCGCAGCAGGGCGGCGGTGGTGGCGCCGATATGGCCGCCGCGCGGTCTCGGCAAGCAGGCGTTCGCTGTTGGGGGCGGCCTGGAGCAGCCGGCTCTGGCCGCGCAGGCGGTGGGCGTGACGCTTGCGCCGGACCAGCGCCTCGATGTGCTCGGGGTCCTCGATGCGGGCCGCCTTGTCGAAGCTGCGCGTATGGCGGGCGATGACATCCATGCCGTCGAGGATGCGCACCTCCTCCAGCGTCGCGACCACGGTGAGGGTGCGCCGGACATGGGTATGCGGGACGCTATAGTCATTTTTGTCACATGCCGCTAACCGGACTATGCCGCGTCAGTGGCGCAACCCACCGATATCTACGGTGTTCAGCGCCGGCTTTTCGGCATATTCACAGACCCTCCAGGAACGCCAGCAACTCATCGCCGGTAACGCCCGGATTGTGCATCGACCGGTTTCGTCCGTTCCATCGCCGCTTCCTTTATCCTCATATCCGCATGCAGATACATCCCGGTCGTCTCCACGGATTCGTGACCGAGCCACAGGGCGATTACGGTGCAGTCGACGCCCTGGTGAAGGAGTTCCATTGCGGCAGAATGCCGAAGGCAATGCGGGCTCACGCGCTTGGCTTTCAGCGTCCGGCAGCGATCGGATGCGAGCGCGACATTCTTGTGGACGATGCGCTCGACCGCGTCACGGCTGAGACGACCGCCACGATTGCTGATGAACAGCGGCTGGTCATCCGCCATGCCCCGCCAACCAGATCTGGAGCGCCTTCACGGTGTCCTTCCGGAGCGGTATGGCGCGGGCCTTTCGGCCCTTGCCCCGGCATTTCACATGGGCTCCTGTCCCGAGATTGACGTCGCTGCAGTTGAGGTCGATCAGTTCCGACACTCTGAGGCCGGTCTGCGCGCACAGGAGCAGCAGGGTCCTGTTCCTCCGCCCATACCAGGTCTTGAGATCCGGGGCGGCGAGGAGCGCCTCGGTCTCGTTGCGGTCGAGGTAGGCGATGGTACGCTTTTCGTGCCGTTTTGCGGGCAGGGCGAGCACTTGGTGACAATGATGCAGGAGTTGCGGTTCGCTCGTGGAGACGTACTTGAAGAACGAGCGGATCGCCGTCAGCCGGGCGTTGCGGCTGCGAGCACTATTGCCGCGCTTAGTCTCGAGGAAGTCCAGGAAGCGCCCGACAAGATCGGCATCGATGTCGGTGACCAGCAAGTCGGTCGGCTGCCGAACAAAGCAGCCGGCCGCGAACGTCAGCAGCAACAGGAAGGTGTCGCGATAGCTCGCCACCGTGTTGTGGCTGGCTCCGAGCTGGTTGGCGAGGCGTTCGGTAAAGAACCGTTGAACATATGCGGGAAGCGGATGAGAGGTCATGATGCGCCCCCATCCTCGAAGCACCGTTCGGCACGTTCGCTGGCCAAGTACAAGAGTTCGGGCACAGCCTCGATGTACCAGTAGGTGTCGCCAGGGTTTCCGTGCCCCAGGTAGGTGCTGAGTTTGTACATCTCCCGGTCGGGGTTACGCCCCGACCGGAACCAGTCGAGGATCGTTTTCGAGGCCATCGTGTGGCGCATGTCGTGGAGGCGGGGACCGCGGCCGAACTTGGTCCCGGGCTGCTTTTCTCGAAGCCCGATCTTCTGGCCGATCTTCGCGAAGTTGCTTTGAGCGGCGTGTATTTCGAGACGGTTCCCGTTCTCGCCGACGAAGAACGCTTCGGTTGCCGCGGTCCCGAAGAGTCTGCTGCGGGTGGTACGGTACTGGCCGAGTCGTTCGGCGGTGCAATCGGTGACCGGTATGTACCGGCTTTTGTCGTTCTTGCCGTGCCTGACGAACAGGACGGCCGTGTCGAGATCCACATCCCGGTCGTCGAGGCCGAGTGCCTCGCCTATCCTGAGCCCGGTGACGGCGAGCAACCCGAAGAGCGTCGCATAGGTTTCGCTCCGCAACCCCAGGCGCGAGGGCAACCCGGCCGCTTCGGTCAGGATCTGCGCGATCTCGCTGTCGGAGTAGATGTGAGGCGTCGGACGCCGATAGCGGCTTGGGATCAGCTCCTTGGGTGGCACCTCCGTGCGTGGATCGATATCCTTGAGCCAGGCCGTGAAGCCACGCACAGCAGACAATCGATTGTTCCAGGTGGCCGTGCCTACCGAACTGGTCTTTCCACTCCATGAAGAGGTCTATGCTGATCCACTCTGCGGCCTCGGTATCGGCGAAGGCGACGAACGGATGCAACTCCTGAGCGGCGGCGGTCCAATCACCTCCGTAGCGGCGGCGGAAGGCGAGATACTGCTCCAGGCGTTCCGTGAACAAGGTCATTGGGCCTCTCCCAGCACAGGCCAGGGCTGCGCCACTGATCGCAGGGCCTCAATGTCGTAGCGGGCGTAGGTCGTGGTCGTCTTGCGCAACCGGTGGCGCAGGACATCGCTGACCTCATGCAGCGATGCGCCCCGGGCCAACATGTCGACGGCGAGGGAGTGGCGCAGAAGATGGCTGCGAATCCCGCCCTCGGGTGGCTTCAGGCCTGTTCTGGCAAAGGCCTCATGGAGCATCCGGTTGATGACTAGGGATGAAGAAAACGGGCGGTGGGGAGCCCTCTGGGTGAGGAACAGGTGCCGCGCGTCGCCGACACGGCCATCCAGAATGTAAGCGACGATCGCTTCGCCGACGTCGGCTGGAAGAGGCATACGATCATACTGTCTGCCTTTGCCGCGAATCAGGATCTCGGCCGCCGCCCAGTTGATGTCGCCGGATCGCAATCACCTCTTCAGCGCGCAGCCCGAGCCGCGCCATCAGGAGCAGCATCGCATGGTTGCGGCGCCCCAGCCCGTCGTCGTCGTGAATCGAGGCGATAAGTTGCCGGACGTCCTCAGCGGACAAATGGCGCGACAGACCGCGCGAGCTTGGCGTGGCGATCCGGGGTACGCTGAGCGTCAGGTTGTGCCGCGTTCGACCCGTCGCGAACAGGAATCTGAACAAGCTCCGGAGCGGTGTCGCCCTGTAGCCGGCTGTGGACCCGCCCGTCTTCGAAGGCGAGTCGAGAAAGCTCAGGATGTCTTCAGGGGTAATGCTGTTCAGATCGCCAGGCACGGCACCGAAGCGGAAAGTCATGAACCGCCGGAAAAAGGCCTGGCGCTGCCTGATCGTTGTTTTCCCCAGCCCCTGTCGATGGCGCAGCCAGTCACCATACGCCATGCTCAGTTCTTCCACGGACTCCGGCGCTGGGAGCACCGGAAGCAGACTGATCACGCCGGCATCGGCGAGATGCTTGATGAACCGCGTAATGCACCCTTGCCGGTGGCGTTGTTCGCTGGTCGAACGCAACTCGGGAACCGCTCCCCGCAGCTCCGCGAGCACGGCTTTGTCGATGTCCTCGGCGTCGACCTCGCGGAGGGCGGCCTGCCTGACGAACGCGGTTACCGCACACTTGTACCGCTCGATCGTGCGCGGGGCGTAATTCTGCATGCCGAGTTCAGCCAGAAACGTGTCGCCATGAGACACGAGCCAGCCGACCCCGGCCGCCTCACCGGATTGTTCGTGTTGAATACTCGAAGACATGGTTGATCGCTCCTTCCCCTTGAGGTGAAAGGAGCGATCTCAGCATGTAGAAATCCTGACTATGAAACCGGGACCGACGTCTGGTGCGTCGAAGCCCGCGGCTCACAAATTGGAAAATCTCCCGAGGGAACGGATCCTGCTCGAACCCTTGAATATGCCGAAAAGCCGGCGCTGAACACCGTAGATATCGGTGGGTTGCGCCACTGACGCGGCATAGTCCGGTTAGCGGCATGTGACAAACTATGCCGATATCGGCATAGTTTGTCGAACCGGGCGTAGGGGGTCTTGCCGATCCTGACCTCGATCCTCTCATCGACGGCCGGCCGGTCGTCGGGCAGCACCATCAGGGAGCCGCGTTCGCGCTCGAAGGCCTCGCGCACGGTGAGGGAGCGGTCGTCCGGCCAGGGGCGGTCGGCGGCGATGCCGTCGTACCAGGCGCGGGCGTTCAGATCGTCGAGGTCGCGCCAGGCGGCGAAGAAGTTGTCGCGCACATAGCGTATGGCGCGCTCCACGCGGCCCTTCTCGTTGCCGCGCGCGATCGCGACGGGCTTGGGCAGGAAGCGGTAGCGCCCGGCGAAGTCCAGGAAGCGGGGATTGAAGCGGATGGCGTCGCCGCGCCGCTCCAGCACGACGCTCTTCAGATTGTCATACCAGAGCTCGCGGGGTACGCCCTGCCACGCCTCGAAGGCCTCGACATGGCCGCGCAGGAAGTTGGCCATCGCAGCATTGAGATAGAAGCGCAGGAAGATACGCCGCGAGTGGCACCATCACGAAGGCCATCA
>JAPORR010000136.1 GCA_026710105.1 Alphaproteobacteria bacterium | reverse complement strand
CCGCCGGATACCGCGATGGCCGCCAGGCTCTTACACCACGGCTCGGGACACGATCTTCGCGCTCGTTGTCGGATTGGCCATCCTGCGCAAAGCCGCCTCCGGGAAGCGTTCTCGCCAATATCAAGCAAAGGGGTATTCGGGAAGAACAGGAGGAGCGCAGCAGCGCAAGGCTTCCTGGAAGTCATCCGTCAAACCGCACCGCCCCGCTCACCGGGTCGAGAGCCCCGCCCGTGAGATCACAGGCAAGGCGTATGTGACCGACGGCGACGGGATACGGGTGGCGAGACAAGAAGTGCGTCTCGCCGGGCTTGACGCGCCTGAATACGATCAGAAGGCCAAGCACCGGGCCGGGTACTGGTTCAACCACGGCAAGCGCGTGAAAAGCGCACTCATTCAGGAAATCGCAGGCAAACATGTCCACGTGTCGGTCGAGAGTGCGGACAAGTTCGGACGGCTGGTAGGCACCGTCACCTACAGGGACAAGGACATCGGGGAGTGGCTGGTCCGTGAAGGACACGCGATCGCCGCTTATGATGACCGCTATAGACAGTTGGAGCGAGAGGCGCGTAGAGCAAAGCGCGGTATGTGGGCGCATGCCCACAACTTCGATCCTAGGGCTCATCGGCACCGGGAGACGAGAAAGGGTTGAGGTAGGTCGAGTATCCCGCCGAGTGCCATTCTTCGGTCGATGCTCTCATTTGCCGAATATCGCCAATGAGCCGGCGATTCTCATCCAATCCCCGGCCATCGTCACCTCGCATGATCGCCGCCCGACGCGAGCTCACGGATGCGCGCTTGCGCTCGATATCCTCAAGAAGAATGAAGACCAGATCGCCGTTGATCTGTTCAAGAGCTGTGAGGGCCTTGCCTTGTATTTGTCGGCCGCGAAAAGGCGCGATCGCACATTCGCAACAGGTTCTTTTCGACAGGCCGCCAGTGTCGTTCCTTGACGCCCACTTCACGATAGCATGATGTGATAGCATTCTGGCTATTGTCGAACCGGAGGCATCGGCATGAGCACGAGCATCGTCGTCCGGGATATCGACCCCGGGGACAAGTCCTGGTTGCGCCGCGAGGCCCGGCAGGCGGGGGTGTCGATGGAAGAACTGGTGCGCCGCCTGATCCGTGAAAAGCGCGCGAAGCACGAACGCCGACTGAAACCTTCTGAAGCATTCGCGCGGTATTTCGGCGAAGATCATCGCGTCGAACTTTCGCTGCCGACCCGCGTCAGCTACAGGCCGCTGTCGTTCTCTGGCGCTGAGCAGGAATGACTCAAACTCGCGGGCTGTTTCGATGAAGCGGTCACGTTGGGGTTTGATACCCCGTCGGGGTCATTGATATCTGCGGGTTGAGGTTTGTGGTGGCGGGGAGGGGTGGCGATTTTCATCCCACTCCCTTGGTGGCGCTATCTTATCAGCGAGGTTTGCCTGCGGCGGCGGCTGCGCCTCATGCGGGGCCGGGGCCTGCGGTGACGGCTGCTGTGGCTGATGCCGTGGACCGGTTTGGGGGTGCTCGGCGCGGGGCCGGCTTCGTCCGCAGAAAGCGTTTCTGTCATCAACGGATAGGCCCTTTTACATCGATATCTTTCCGACACGGCGAGGGAGGGACGCCGGGATGGGCAGTACGGACAGGAGCAAGCGTCGCGATCGGTGCGCGCGGCTGCGCTTCGCGGTGAACCCGAAAATCGCCACAGCCCACATGCCTCTTCGAAGAAAAGACCGGCCAACGCACCGGGATTATGCTCTAATGCCCCGGTAATGACGTCGCGGCGGTGCCTGCCGGTAGGCCGGGCGACGGCCCCTGGTGCACCAAGCATAGGAGACAGCATCCATGCACAGCTTACCTTTTGACTGGCTGCTCCGCAGACGGGGTATTCTGCCGACGATGGCGCTTGGCCTGGCCCTGGCATTCCCGGCACAGGGTCAGAGCGAACTCAATGTGGCTATCCATGCCGACTTGAAGAACATCGACCCGATCTGGACCACGGCGCTCATCACCAGTAATCACGGCTACGCGGTCTATGACACGCTCTTCGCCACCGATGCTGAATTCAATGTCCAGCCGCAGATGGCCGAAGGCTACATGGTGAGTGATGACGGCCTGGTGTACACCATCACGCTGCGCGACGGCCTCAAATGGCATGACGGAGCCCCAGTCACGGCACAGGATTGCGTGGCCTCCATCGACCGCTGGGGCAAGCGCGATGTGTTCGGGCAGCTCCTGATGGAGCGGGTTACGTCCATACAAGCGGCGGACGAGCACACCATCGTCATAACGCTCAAGACCCCCTGGGCACTGACGATCGCCGCGCTCGGCAAGAAGAACGCGAATGTCCCCTTCATGATGCCGGAGCGGGTGGCGATGACGGACCCGCATGAGCAGATCAAGGAGATGATCGGCTCGGGCCCCTTCAGGATATTGGAGGATGAGTGGGTGCCGGGCAGCAGGGTCGTTTATGAAAAGAATGCAGACTATGTACCGCGCGCGGAACCCGCAAGCGAGACGGCCGGCGGCAAAGTTGTGCATTTCGACCGCCTCGTCTGGCAATATATTCCAGATTCGCAGACCACGGCGAACGCCCTGGTCGCGGGCGAGATCGACCTGATCGAAAACGTTCCGGCCGACCTCGTGCTGATGCTCGACGCCGCCGAAGGCATCACGGTGGAACCAACCGACAGGCTCGGCTGGCAGCCCTGGCTCGTCATCAACCACAAGCACCCGCCCTTCAACAATGTAAAGGCCCGCCAGGCGCTCCAACTCATGGCGGACCAGGCCACCTACCAGTTGGCCAACAGCTCGCTCAAGGGCTCCTGGCGCACATGCCCGGCAATGTTCATCTGCGACACGCCCTATGCGAGTGCGCTCCAGTCCGGGCGCCTGATGCGGCAGAACCTCGAAGAGGCGAAGGCCCTGCTTGCCGAGTCGGGCTATGACGGGGAACCGGTCGTGCTGCTGCACCCGACGGACATTCCGCAGCTCCATTCTGCGACCCTGGTGACCGCCACCCTGCTCAGGGAGATCGGCGTGACTGTCGATGACCAGGCGATGGACTGGTCCACGCTGACCTCGCGGCGGGCGGAGAAAAAAGCGCCGGGCGATGGCGGGTGGAACCTGTTCCACACCGCATGGCCGGCAAACATGCTGCTAAACCCGATGATGCACAACGGCGTTTCGGGCGCTTGCGACGAGGCGTGGTTCGGCTGGCCCTGCGACGAGGAACTCCAGGAGCTCAGGGCGCAATTCTCTAACGAATCCGATCCCGAGATGCTGGTTGCCCTTGCACAGCGGATGCAGGAGCGCGCGATGGAATATGTCACCTATATCCCGCTCGGACAGTATTTCTTCTACCGTGCCTACCGCGATGAGGTGAGCGGGGTTATCCCATCGACAGATGCCTTCTTCTGGAACATCCGGAAAAATTAATAGAGGGTCTTCTGCAACGTGGCCGCATAGGCACGGTCCCAGTGCTCCGCCTCGACGGTGCCCGGCATGTCAAGCGCCTGCATAATCTGGCCCAGGGTCGGCAGGGACTCGCGGGGCACCGGCCTCTGGGTGTCCCAGAGGCGTGAGCGTAGCAGCGCCTTCGGGCACTGGATATAGACCCGATCCACAGCGATCGAGAGCACACTCTGCGGCAGGCGACCCCCCACCTCGAAGCGCGCCAGCAGCTCCCGGTCGACACTGATGTGTCCATGTCCGTTGATGCGCAGCGTTTCGCCCACGCCGGGAATGAGGAACAGCAGCGAGACGCGCGGATCACGGACGATATTGCGCAGGCTATCGAGCCGGTTGTTGCCGCGCCGGTCGGGCAGCAGGACAGTCCTCTCGTCTTGGACCTGCACGAACCCTGCCGGATCGCCACGCGGGCTGCAATCTAGCCCTTCCGGCCCGACTGTCGCCAGCACGACGAAGGGCGCATGGTCGATGAAGGCGCGGTAGTGGTCGGAGATATAGTCGATTTCCTTGAGGATCGCGCGCCGCCCGGGAGGCGTCTCATAGAGCGCTTCCAGTTCGGCTTCGCTGCCAATCCAGCGGCTCGACGACATGGCGGGAGCTCCTTCAGGAGAATTGACGGTTATTCATGCCATCGGCATGCCCGCATGGACGCTGCGAGCGTTTGCGATCTCGAAAAACTGGCCCGAAAGCGACGGCATGGCAACATCAGCGATCGACTCCGGCGTCCAGTTGCCATTGCGATGCACGGTGCGCACCGGTCGGGAATGACCGTAAAGCGTAAGCTCACCGGCGCGCTGATGGAAAACTTGACCGGTAACATAGCCCGCTCCCTCCGAGGCAAGAAAAGTGCAGAGCGGGGCAATGGCATCCGCCCGGCTGAGCCTAAGGCGCTCTTCGCGCTGGACGGCCACTGCCGGGTCCGCAGGCGTCGGGACGCCGCGGGTCATGCGCGTGTCCGCCGAAGGCGCTATGACATTGGCGGTCACATTCTTCGAGGCATTCTCCATCGCCACAATCCGCGCCAGCGCGACGATGCCGAGCTTCGCCGCACCATAATTCGCTTGGCCGATATTACCGAGCAGGCCGGAGGTCGAAGAGACCATGATGATGCGCCCGTATTCCTGCTCGCGAAACAGGTTGATCGCGGCGCGATTGACATTGAAATGTCCCGTCAGGTGGACGTCGATGACCGCCTGCCAGTCCTCCGGCGACATTTTGTGGAACATGCGGTCGCGCAGAATGCCGGCAGGGTTGAAGACGATATGCAGCCCGCCGAACTCATCCCGGGCCTGCTGAATCATGTCGAGACAGTCCTCGAATTTGGCCACCGACCCGAAATTGGCAATCGCTTCGCCGCCCGCCACCCTGATCTCGTCTGCGACCGCCTGGGCCGGCGTCTGGTCGCCACCCTCACCGTCGCCGCCGACTCCTGGATCATTAACCACCACACGCGCACCGTTCGCGGCCATCATCTTCGCCACCTCTGCGCCGACGCCGCGCCCCGACCCGGTGCAGAGCGCAACCCGCCCGTCGAGCATTGCCATGAGAACTCTCTCCCCTCCATGTGTCTGGTGGCTTTACGCCCCGCTGCGATTGTCCGGGCTATGGCGCGCGCTGTCAAAACCGGCCAGCATCGCAAGGATGATGGCGACATTGATCCCGACGACCCATCACAAAACTATGACGACATCCTCGATCACTGTTGCCTGGAACAATCTTGTCTCACAGCGCATAACCTCAATCGGAACACGAAAATGGGCCAATGAGTTCTAAATTGTGCCCTCTGGTATGACACGCGCATATAAGGGCATCCATCATGCCTGGGAGGAAGCGGAGGCGCGCGC
>JAPORR010000100.1 GCA_026710105.1 Alphaproteobacteria bacterium | reverse complement strand
ACCGATGCCAACGCACCCGATGGTTGGGTCTATCGCAGTTATGATGCCAGATAGACAGTCTGCCGTTTCAGTCTGAAAGCCGTTTGCTTTGGACGGAGCCATGTGCATACAGCAGGTCGCAAGCAGGGACGGGGTGTCAACGGGCTTCGAGCTGGCGTGATAATGGTAAGTGTCTCTGTCCTGTGGCATGCGGGCCAGATCGACGTTGCTTCTCGGCTTGGCGAATGGCTTTCCATCAGGCTATGTGCGGCGCATCCTCTAACGATATCCGATTGTAGTTCACGAGCTGTGTACTGATCGTCCGCTCTGATACCCGGAAGTGCCGTGCCACCTCCTGTTGTCGGTCTGATGAGTAGTCACCGGCCATGAGGTCCTCTACCGCGTGGAACGGGCTCAACAGCTCGGCAGCGAAGGCGCGCTGAGCCTTCTGCCTGTATGTATAAGCTTTCGTGGCCGGAAACAGCACATCGTCGCACTCGTTCAGGGACGTCAGCAGGCGGTCCCCGATCAGGCGCGCGAGCTCGAAGCGCCGTCCGGTTCGCCGACTGGAACGGAGAACCACTTGTGCCTCGTTCTTCCGCTCGGCGAGCACGTAGGTCAGGCGCTCTCCCCGGCGATACGTCCGTGTTATGGCGTCCGGCAGCAGACCGGCAAATCCGCAGAGACGCTTGTCGTCTAACGGACCACCGTCCAAGTCCTGGCAAGCACGGAGCCGTCTCGCCAGACCCGCTCCGACCTCCCACGGCTGAGCCTCACCCGGGGTTGAGGGATAATCCGGCGCCGCGCCCAAGAGATCTCTCAGTTCTATGTGGTTGCTTCGACCGACCACGAAACCCTGGCTCGCGGCTAGGCTTCGCAACATCTCGGCGGTCGCGAGTCCGGTCGTTCCTGCGCCCTGAAACGCGGCCTCAGACGCGAGTTCCGTCCAGGCAGACTCGCCGAGCGCGTCCGCGTCGGCCAGGCATTGCCAGATGCTCTTCTCCCCAGCCTCGTCGGGGTCTAGCCCCAGCAGGGCCTCTGTCCGTCGGAAGCGCTCAAGCTTGGGATTCCCACGCTCCTGCTCTAGGTCACTCCAGAGCCTGTGGAGGTTGGTGTCGTACAACCCCGCTCCCTCTAGATCCTTGATGACCTGCCGGACGAACCGGGCCACGGCGGCGGAGAAGCAGGAGGGCAGCACAACCTCGCCTGCCGTGGAGGCGATGTAGCGAAATAGGTAGCGGTCTGATACCAGCGACGCCTCGCTGACGAGGCGCATCTGCCCATCCTCCGGCACCACGGTGATCTTGGGCCACACATAGCCATCGCCCACGGTCTCCATACAGTGGGCGAAGTCCCAGCGCCGACGCGCGTCGGCGCGGTGATGCGGCGGTACCGCTCCGTCCCAGTGCAGCCGCCACCAATTCCACGCCAACCACTCCGCCAACGGGTAGCCTGCCACATGCGGCCCCTCGCAGATAACCTGCGGCTCGCCCTCTCGCTCCCTAGAGACCGCCTCTGTAAGTAAAAGATCTCCTGCTCGGACGGACAGCAGGCCGAAGGTGGCTCTCTCCTCCGGAGGGCTATCGTCCAGAGCACCGACCCGTTGCACGGTTATCTCTAGGGGCTGAGGCATCTGGCCTTCCACTCGCGCAGCACGTACTGCTTCATGAGTTCCTCCTGACCGTACAGCTCGTAGCCGTGATATTCGGCACTGTTCGTTCCGCCCAGCTTGGCCTCATACACGTGGTCCTCTGGAGAGACGGCCCACACGTATTTGGGAAGATCCCCGATCCAGTGCTCGCTGACCATCGCGCGTTCTAACCCCGCGATAAACAGGCGACGAGCCACCGCTCGCGGGACGCGCTTGCTATAGTCACACAGCGACTTCGTAGCGCGCGGGCTCACAGGGGGCTGAAAGCCATAGTCCTCGGCATATCGCTTGTGGAGTCCGCTGCCAGCATAAGGGGCCTCTCGTATCAGGCGCTCCAGCACTTTCTGATCCACCGCCTCGACGGCTCGAATACGGCGTTTGGGGTTGTTTCCCCATCTCCTCGGCACTTGGACTATCCTCTGCATAACGACGAGCACGACATGCGAGCCGCTAATATCGGACACGATCACACGGTAGTGCTCGACGACGCGATGTCGCGCAGTGCGGTAGAGAAGAGAGCACCGGGAAGAGATGAAGCGGGCAGTCCGGAAACGAAAACGGTCCGTGTAAACTGCGCTTATAGTCCCCATTGGAAAATCGGAGCATGAGCGACACCCAACCTTCGGCATGGTATGCTGCCCGAGCTTCGATCCGGGGCTGCCGAACGGTGCCGGCAGCCCCCAATTCCCCATTCGGCGAACAGCGCCTACAGCGCCGCCTTCACCTTCTCGGCCGTGATCGGCAGCGAACGGACACGCGCGCCGGAGGCAGCGAAGACCGCGTTGGCGATCGCCGGTGCCACCGAGGTGACCGCCGGTTCACCGCAACCGACCGGATACTGCCCGGTCTCGATTAGAATAACATCGAGGTCAGGTGCATGCTCCATCCGGCACGGCGTGTAGGTGTCGAAGTTCGATGCCTGAAGCCGCCCGTCCCTCAGCTCAACCTCTTCAAGCGTCGCCAATGACAAGCCCCACAACGTCGCCCCCTGAACCTGAGCTTCGACGGCGTTCGGGTTGATCAGCGTGCCAAGATCCGACCCCACGGTCAGCCGATTTACCGTGAACGATCCGTCCGCCGGATTGACCGTGACGTTGGCAGCGGTTGCCGTCCACGCCGCCGACGCTCGCTCCTGACTGGTCACGCAGGCCAAACCAATGCCTGTGTTCTTCGGCATCGACTTGCCGTAACCCGCCTTGTCAGCAACCTTCTGCAGCACGTTGGCGAGACGCTTCGCGCCATTCGCTGTCGCGCCCGTGCCGGCATTCTTGCCCTTGCCGTCAAGTAACTGCAACCTCAACGCAAGCGGATCGACACCCAGCTTGTGAGCCATTTCGTCGATCATGCTCTCCACCGCCCAGAAGGTCCAGGCCGGAGCCACAGAACGTAACTGGCCGGAGGGTGTTGCTGACTGGGCGATCTTGTTCATTTCGGTCAGCACGAGCTGGTTAGCGATGGTGTACCAGTGGTCTGAGCCATTAATCTGGAACGGATCGAATTTCTGATCGCCCTCGACATCCTCGCCCAGAAATGCCGGTGCCTGCCGAGCCGTAGGCCAAGCCGAGGCTGCCTTATGCTTCCAACCGGTCAACATTTTGCCGTCCGAGCCGGCAATGACGCGCATCGTCGTCATGGGTCGGGTGAAATCAAACTCCGTATCGACCTCGCGGCTGTAGATCATTTTCACCGGCTTTCCGACCGCTTTGGCCGTCAGGGCAGCCATGATCAGGTAATCGGCCTCCAGCCGCCGGCCGAAACCACCGCCCAGGAACTTCTGATGCAACACGACCTTTTCCGGCTCGACGCCGAGCGCGGCCGGAACCAGATCCATCGCCAGGGATTGGAACTGGTTGCCCGTGTGGATGTGATAGACGCCGTCCTTAATCTCCACCGTCGCGTTCAACGGCTCTAGAGGGGCGTGGACATTGAGCGTCGTCGTATAGACCGCCTCATGTTTGACCTTGGCCGAATCGATCGCTGCCTCCGCATCACCTTCCTTGAGGAAGGTGGAGGCATGGCTGGTGTCATCGATCAGACGCATTGACTCGTCGTTGATCGTCTGGGTGGACACATTAGCGTTGGGCCCGAGATCCCAGTCGATCTTCAGCGCCATTGCCGCCTTGCGCGCTGTCCAATAGGAATTGGCGACCGCCATCACCCAGCCCGTCTGCGACCCTGTCGAGTCCTCCATCACGACGTGCGTCAGATAACCCTTGATGTTCTTGGCCGCGCTGTCGTCAACCGACTTCACCTTGGCACCATAGCGTACTGGCGGCGTCGCTGGCGTAGCGTGGACCATGCCGTCGAGCATCACGTCTATGGCGAAGCCAGCGGTGCCGTTCGTCTTAGCCGGAATGTCGAGCGCAGGCAGGCTCTTGCCGATATAGCGGCGCTCACCAGCCGCCTTGAGCGTAATCGCCTTCATCTCCTCCTCTGAGAAGGCCTTTGGCGGCACACCGGTCGCAACCAGTTCGCCGTACGACATGGTCTTGCCGCCTGGTCCGGAAATCACGCTGTTCTTTGCGCTCAGCTGACTTGCCGGGACGCCCCATTTCTTGGCGGCAGCCTCAATCAGCGCGATCCGTCCGGCCGCGCCGGCGCGCGACATGCGGTCGAAGGTCCAGTTCACCGACCAGGAGCCGCCAGTGACGTGCAATCCGACTTCCGGATCGAAGCCGATGTGGCTGATGCTGACGTCACTCCACTCAACCTCAAGTTCATCGGCCAGGATCTGCGCGAGTGCCGTGCCGACATGCTGGCCCATCTCGGCCTTGTCAATCCGGATGACAGTCTTCCCCGCAGCGTCCATCGAGAACCAGAGATTGGGCGCGAACGTCTTGGCCGTCGCCGCGTCGGCGAGCTGAATGCCGTCATACGCGGCGAAGCCGAAGATTAGGCCGGAAGCGCCAGCGCCGACCAGGAAGGTTCGCCTCGAAACGGTACTGCGGCCGATCGTGTTATCCATGTTATCCATGTTGGTCATCGCTCTCTCCTACACCTCCGCCGCGGCGCGTTTGATCGCCTTACCGATCCGGGCATAGGTCATGCAGCGGCAGAGATTGCCGTTCATGTGCCCGACGATCTCGTCGTCGGAAGGGTTCTTGTTCTGCGCCAGCAGCGCAGCGGCCTGCATGATCTGGCCGGACTGGCAGTAGCCGCACTGGGGCACCTGCTCGGCGATCCAAGCCTTCTGCAGGGGATGCTGCCCGTTGGCGTCCAGCCCCTCAATCGTTACGATCCTGTCCGATTCCTTGACGTCGGAAATCGGAGTCTGGCACGAGCGCACGGCTTCGCCATTGATATGCACGGTGCAGGCACCGCACAGGGCCTGCCCGCAGCCGAACTTGGTCCCAGTCATCCCCAGATTCTCGCGGATCACCCAGAGCAGCGGGGTGTCCGCATGGTCGACATCAACCGTCCGCAGACGGCCGTTCACTTGAATTCTGGCCATGAGCCATCTCCTCCTTGTTCAGGCTCTCTTTCGAGCACCGGATATTACACTGAATCTAAGAGCGAATCTAAGAGCCTGACTCGCCCCCCAAGTTTGGGGTAGCGCTTGCGATTTGGGGTGTTGTCATGGGGATGTGGGCGATATTGATCCCTGCCTCGGTGGGGGCGATGGATTTGTCCCCGTCTTATCAGGCGTCGGCCGCACGATGCGCAGGTGCGTGCCTCCCGTCGGGGCCGACGAGGAGACGACCCGGGTTCTAGAGGGTGGCGCCGGGCGAGCAGCGGCTCTGCGGGAGAGCCG
>JAPORR010000062.1 GCA_026710105.1 Alphaproteobacteria bacterium | reverse complement strand
TGAAACCGTCCGGGAGTGGACGGCGGAAAGAGCTATAAGTGAGCCGCTCTCAGAAACGCTATAGGGCACTTTCCTTTAGAATACCGATTGCTTAGCGGTGCAGCAGGATTGCAACGGTTTTGGCAGATTCGCGGATAAAAACACCCAAATTTAAAAGTGAACATTCAAATTTGGAATTTGGAAAAAGCATTCATAATTTTATAAGAATGTTGCAAAAAAAGACGAAAACTTCAGATTTGTTTGACGGAAAGTCGCAATTGGTGCAGAAAGACACCATGCGCAAAAAAGGCCAGACCCGGCAAGGTCTAGCCTTTTGGTTGCGCTAGCTTCTGAAGGCCAACAGCGGATAGTGAAGGCAGAGGCAGCTCGATAGGCTGCACCCCTTTATTGAATCTTTATTATCTTCACCGCTCTTTCACGCTCTTCGTCGGTAAGGTCGCACCGCATCGCAGACAACCCCCACTCCAAACAGGCCATTGCGATCAAATGATCCTGTTCGCGCGGATTCAAAGCGGGGAACCCCTCGTCAAGCAGCGCGTCCGCCGCCGTCACGACAGACGTGGCGCGCGGCACCATCGTCCAGCCGGTTTCCGTCAACTCCTGACCGCTCGAAGTTAGCAGACTGCGATCTAGTATCTTTCCCAAGCGCTGTAGTCGCTTGGTCTGCGCGGGATACAAGAGTTTCCCCGCACTGCATATTGATGCCGCCCCTACAAGGGCGCGCAGGTCGCGTATTCGTACTTCGTCAATCGACGCCATGATCTCTGTTCCCCTGGTTGCCGGAAGTAGGCCGCGCCAAGCAGGCAATCAGGGTGGATGGTGAACGCAGACAGCATGGCGGACCTCGCTAGGCCCGGCCGGGAGCCGGGCCGTTCCAACTGCCACCGCGTAACGCATGGAGTCCCGCTTATTCGCCGGGCGCAGGGAGCGACCCCTTGCCGGGTTTACAGGCTGTTCTATTTAGCGGGCGACCCGACAGAGCGGGACGCGGTGTCAGTTGGAGATTTCAGGCTGGCACAGGGCGCAACGGCAAGTCAAGCGGCTGAATTGCAGATACCGCTTGGTGTCTGCCGACCGAGCGGCTGTTTAGGCAGAGAGAAAGTGGTTCTTGGTGGGGGGTCTCTCGAAGATGTTCAACATGGCCGAGGTGTGGGGCCTACGCCCTGACGGCTCCAACCCCTGCCTGCACGTCAAGCGCTTCAAGGAAGAGAAGCGCGAACGCTTCCTGAGCGCCGAGGAGTTCCGGCGTCTCGGCGCGGTTCTCGACGAAATCGGTCCGTCGGGCGGTGCCTCTGGCGCCTTCGGCCGTGCGGCTGCTGGCCAGTCTTCCACGCGACGACGATAATTCGTGGGTGATCGCCGGCCGCAAGGCGGACTCGCATCTCACCGATCTCCAGCATCCCTGGCACCATATCAGGGAGCGGGCGCTCGGCGAGGGGCTGCCGATGATCGGGAAATCGCCTTGATCTTTTTCTCGCTGCTGCCAACCGGCGCGCCGATCAGCCGTGTCGAGAAGGACTTCTGGGTCTGCTGGACGTTGAACACGCTCTATCGAGAGCGGCCTACCGGCGGTCCCCGTCTCCTCTTCAAAGGTGGCACGTCACTGTCGAAAGCCTACGTCCTGATCCAGCGTTTTTCCGAGGATATCGACATCACTGTTTTCCGCGACGACCTCAATGAGCCGGCATCGGTCAAGGAACTGGAGGCCCTGTCAGGAAAAAAGCGCCAGGCCCGGCTCGATGCAATCAGGGATGCGTGCCGGGCTTACGTCACTGGGCCGCTCCGGGAATTCCTGGACGAACAGATCGCGGACGCCACCGACGGCGCAGGACACATTGAGATTGATGACGCCGATCCAGACGGGCAGAAACTATTCGTTTGGTATCCCACGGTCGAGCCGACCGACAAAATCTATGTGCGCCCGGTCGTGCGAATCGAATCAGGCGCGAAATCGGCTCTCGACCCTCACCGTCCAGTTACGATCCGGCCCTATATCGACGAAGATACCGTTGGTCTCGACCTTGCAATCGACGGGGTGACCACCATCGACGCTGCCCGCAGCTTCTGGGACAAGGTGGTGATTGCGCATGGCCTGCGCCGCTGGCACGAGAGGCGCGGCGTTCTCCGCCAGGAAGGACAACGGGTCTCCCGGCACTATTATGACTTCCGCTGTCTCCTTCACTCGGAGGTCGACAAACCGGCACTTACAGACTCGGAACTGGGAGCCGACTGCGTGCGACATGCTCGCATGTTCTTCGACCGACCCGACTACGACCTCTCTTCGGCGGTTCCAGGGACGTTCGTAATCACCCCAACTGGCTCGATAGTTGACGCCCTCACCTGCGATTACGCCAACACCATAGCCATGATCTTCGGTGAGGCCCCTGCCTTCGACGATATCCTGAGGTCTGTCCGCAGGATTGAATGTACCTTGAACAGCCGGGAGAAGACTTCGAAGCACCAGCCACCCAAATCAAGGTTATGTGGTTCGGCTGCTCTCAAGGTCGGATCGCTATAACGCATTGAGGGCCGGGCTCAACGAGCAGAAGATCGAGCCTCTTGCAGAACCGTCGCCTGAACAGGATTTCCGCGCTGATATGAGCTGATTTTGGGGTAGAGGCGGGTTCGGTCGGAGTCGCCCGTGGTATCTTGAGTTTGCGAGCCACAAGCTACCAAGGAGACAACCCCGATGACCCTGAGCGCGAAGCTACCCGATTTCTGGCATCGGTTTCAAGGGGAGTTGTTCCCGGCGCTGGCGGAAGAGGTGGGTCCCCTGCTCGGGACGCCCAACGGCACGGCAGCAAAACGCTCGCCTTCAAACGCGCCAAAGACCCCTCCCAGACAACGCCAAGTCCCGTTGCTGACCGAAATACGCTCCTCAGCAGCGGTGTGCCTTCCAGTCGACAAGCACGTTCCCGAAATGGCTTGAGGAAGGCAGGGTCCATCCAGTTCGGCAAGTCACGAAGCACACAAGCGTGCATGACGTGCCAATGATCGAACAGAAACTGGATAGGCTCGGAATGCGGTCCTGGCTTTCGCTCATGCATGACTCCGATGTTCAATAATGTGGGCAGTCCTGTCGGGGGCTTGTATCCGCAAAAATATGGTGTTATTTTCTTTATAACGCAAGTTGGCACGCAGGACCGCCATGACGAACCCGATTGCCCGCATCCTAAACCACTACCCGCCCATGTTCTTCCAACGCCTCATCGAACAGATGGACGCGTCTTTTGCCAAGGCTTGGCGAGTGACACGCCAACACTACGCCGAGCCGGAGCAAGCCAATATGCTCGGCCAGGCACGCCACGCCTGTTGCGAGGAAGGCTTCCGAATGGCCGCACAAGACGCGGGTTTGGCAGCGATCGTGTCCCATACCAAGCCCGCCGGTGGACGCTACAGCTTGGTGAGCCACGGCGGAGTACATCTCATTCGCGGCAACGTTCAGGCGCATTGCGGACCGCCCCGACCTACGAGGTTTCGCAGCGCGTGGGCAGCGTTGAACGCTTGGTTGGACCCGGTCCAGCTTGATCTCCTGCGGGCAGTGCCCACGCCTTCCGCGGACCAACTTTGCGGGATGATCGTCGTAACAGCGCACCGGAGGAACGGCGACCCCAGCATACCGGCCTTCGTGGGACTCGGAATTCCGCGCTCCGACCTGTCACAGTGGGTGATTCTGGAACCGATCCAGGCACTGCTGGCCCGTTATCACGATCTTGACGCCAAGATCCATAAGCCGCCCGAGCCCTTGGTTACGGTTAAGGACCGGGCCGTACCGCGTCTCAAGGAGACATCAGGCGGCGATCCAACGAAATAGCCCCCGGCAACGGGGTACAGGGAAAAGGACCATGCGCAGTGGCACACCAGGGTTCCAAGCCGAGCGACTGGTTGAGGCCCGGGACTCCCGGGGCCTCACACAGGTGGCGTTGGCCGAACTGATCAACCGGACGAGTTCCAGCATCTCGCGCTGGGAAGGCGGCGCGCAGTCCCCCGAACCGGAAGCCCTGGACGCCCTTTCTCTCTCGCTCAACCTGCCGACCGCATTCTTCCTACGACCGTTGCCGGATCATGGCCCCGCTCCGCTGTTCTTTCGGTCCATGGCAAACACCACGCAGTCCGTGCGCAAGCGGACACAGGCGCGGCTCCGCTGGGCGCAGGATATCGCTCTTAGCCTCCAGGAGTGGGTGGACCTTCCCGAAGTGAAGGTGCCGCGCCTGGAAGCAACGGACCACCGAGAAATCGGGAACGAGGATATCGAGCGGATGGCACACGAGTGCCGGATCCTGTGGGATCTGGGCATTGGCCCGATTTCCGACGTTCTGCTCGTTCTCGAGAACGCCGGTATCGTGGTTGTCAAAGAGGAAACCGGAACCGTCAGGATGGATGGCCTATCGAACTGGTCGGCGGCGGACGGTCGGCCTTACGTCCTTATCGCTCGCGACAAGGACTCATGCGTTCGGTCGCGCATGGACGCTGCTCACGAGCTCGGTCACTTGGTCCTACACCGTCACCTTGGTGCCAAGGCCCTGAACAACAGCGCGAATTTCAAAGAGATTGAGCGTCAGGCGTTCGATTTCGGCGGGGCATTCCTGATGCCCGCAGAAAGCTTCTCAGGGGAAATCCACTCACCTTCGCTCAACGCTTTCGTCGCGCTCAAGGAACGCTGGAAGGTCTCGATTGGCGCGATGATCATGCGCTGTGCCAGGCTCGACATGTTGAGCGAGGAACATCACCGGCGTCTCTGGAAGTATTTCAGCGCGCGGGGCTGGCGTAAGAGCGAGCCCCTGGACGATGTTCTTGAACTGGAACAGCCGCGCCTGCTGAACAGGTCAGTGCGTCTGCTGGTCGACGAAAGCATTCGCAGCCGCGAGGCTCTTCTGAACGACTTCCGGCTCCACGGGTCGGACGTGGAGGCTCTGTGCGGGCTGCCTCGCGGTTTCATGACAATGGAGCCCGCTGAGGTGGTGCCATTGCCGACCCTGAAACGCTCGGCAGAGTCTGCACAAGGCGGCGGCACAGTCGTTCCGTTCAGCCGTGACACCACTTAGCCAGCGCCGCGCGATCGTCTCCAGCCGACCCGCGACCTCGCGGCGTCGGACTCCGACGTGACCTGCCTGCGGGTGGGCGTCGAGGGCCGCTGGCGCCTGGTCCTCGACGGGGCGGGCCGCTCCGATGCGGCGGGCGACGCGGAGACCGAAGCTGCCGGGGCGCACCTGATGCCGAAGCTCGAAATCGTCCCTCAAGGGGATCACTGGCCTCATACCTACCCTCCAATCGCAGGATCGCCATTGAGTCAGAAGACGCTCCCCTTGGGAATCCTCCAATGAGTCTCAAAACTCAGCGGTTGGTATGAGTTGTGCGTTGTCCGGCGCCATTGCGCGGTCCATGCCCAGGGCGATAGAGTC
>JAPORR010000072.1 GCA_026710105.1 Alphaproteobacteria bacterium | reverse complement strand
CTTGGTGGGAGCAAGCTTTCTTTGCAATGATTGGCTTGGTAACAAAATCACAGTTGTGCGAAAGCCATGATTGACGGGGCATTGCACATGTTTCGTGCAACAGGGGCGGCGCTCTGGGAGGCGATGGCCTTGAACCATGAGATCACGGACACGTGTTCGCACACAGTATTGACAAGGCTGGATGATAGTCGTCCCGGTATAATCCCCGGATCCCCGGATCCCCGGATCCCCGGGATCGCCGGATCGCCGGATCGCCGGATCGCCGGATCGCCGGATCGCCGGATCGCGCGTGCGTGAGGGCCATGGGCGCGTCCGCATGGCTGTGCCGCCCGCCAGCCTCTCCGCCTTCCGCTTCTGTTGACGAGCGTTGCGCTGCACGCCTCCTGCCCCGACTTTCCTGGTACACCGCCGCATTACTCCTAATTTTTATTCTTGTTGCCGGTGGTCCTGTCCTGGCGGAACCCCCCGCCGCTCCCACCGGGCTCGAAGTCGAAACCGCCGACGGCAAGGTGACCTTCAACTGGAACAACCCGCACGATTCGACCATTTCGCACTATCAGTTCCAGTACAAACGCTCCGACCGACTCTGGTCGGCCTGGGCTGATATGTACAAGAGCGGCGCCACCACCACGACCTTCACCGCCCGAGGGCTTGTCAACGGCAAGAGCTATCGGTTTCGGATCCGGGCCGTGAGGGGGATGACCACAAGAATGCTCCTGATCAATGGAGCAAGAAACGACCCCTACTTCCCGGTGAATGTGCGTGAACAGGGCACGATCTACGTGGACCTGGGGGAACGGGCCCTCAACGGCAGCCCCATCGCCCGCTATCTGAGCACCAACGGCAGCCCGCCTCCGCTGACATCTGCGCAATACAACAGTCTCGACAAGTGGCAGCACCGCTTCACCACGCCCCGAACCATCGCCAACGGAACCATCCAAAGTTGGCATCCCTGGCAGACCCCCTGGGTCGACATGGGCCGGGGATCGGGCACCTGCGGACAGGGGAAAGACCGCATTTGCTTCCGACTCCAGGGGCTGACCCCCGACACCTGGCATCTCTTTCAGTTCCGGATGGTCTTCGATGCGCAACACGGCCCCGCTGTCGAAGCCCGGGACATCGTGCCGGGCGACCCTCCATTGACGCTCTCCATCGCGGGGCTCAACCGACCCTTTACCCCGGCAGACTTCGACTCCGACTATGCCCGCAGAGCCTATCGGATGCTGGTCTTCACCTTCTCGGAACGCGTCGAGAGGTTCACCGAAGACGATATCGATGTCGAATGCGCCATCAAGGAAACCGCGGTCAACGGCCCCATCGTCATCCCCACGCGTGACGGGGACAAATTCATCTACCGCCTCTCCATCAAACCCACCATCTGTCAGCAAGACAATCCGAAAGTGAAAGTGACGGTCAAAGCGAGTTCTGTGTCGTATCAAGGTTCGGAAAACGGAACGGTCGTCACCAAAATGGGCCCCGAACATACCGTCACCGCGGCCGCCGACTGCCCGGTCTGTGCCCCGCAAGCACCGGTCGAGCACACCGCGGCAAGCGAACCCACGCCCATCGCCTGTCCCGCAACGGATGCCTCCCTCGTCCAGACCGTCCGCGGCTACCACCGGCATAACAGCAAGCGATTGGACTACAACCACAACTGGCATCGGGTGCTGATTGCCTTCGGGGCGGAAACGGATCCGACCTTCACCCCCTACACCGCGGCCGAAGCCCGGCGCGGGGAAACCCGCTGGGACGGCTGGCGTCCGGTGCGGCAGGAGCTCGAGCGCCTCGAAGCCTGCTCCCGCGCGACGGCTGAGGCACAGCGTGTCGCAGCAGATCCGAAACCGCTCCCCACGCTCATCGTCCGGGACACCACCGCCCCGGAAGGCAGCAAGATGACATTCCCCGTCGTCCTGTCCGAGCCGTCGACCGAACCCGTCTGCTTCGATGCCTACACGCGGGACAGCACCCCGGTCTCGGCCACGGAAAGACACGACTATTGGCCCATGCGCTGGGACACCCCGGGCGAACGTTTGTGCATCGGCCCCGGAGACACGCAGAAAAGTCTCCTTCTGCATATCCTGAATGATACGCACGATGACCCCGACGAAACGTTCGAACTGGTCATCGCCAACGCCACCGGGGCGACCATCGCCGACGGCGTGGGGGTCGGCACCATCACCAACGACGACCCGTTGCCGGCAGCGTTTCTCGCGCGCTTCGGGCGCACGGTGGCGGAGCAGGCGTTGGATGGCATCGCCGGGCGGATGGCGGCGGACCGCACACCCGGCATGCAAGGCACGCTCGCCGGGCAGGCGCTGTCGTTCGACCCGGTGTCCGGCCAACCGGCAACGGGTGGCGCGGACGACGACGCGGAGCTGGCGATGACCGGAATCGCGCGCGTGTTCGGCGCGGCGGCATCCGCCCCGTCCGGCGACCGCTTCGGCGCCCTCGACACATCCCCGCCTCAGTCCCGCACGATGGGCGGGCGGGAAGCGCTGCTCGGGTCGAGCTTCGCACTGACGGGCGAGAGGGACGGTTCGGGCGGCACGATGGCCTTCTGGGGCCGGGCCTCGCAGAACAGCTTCGACGGCGCGGAACGGAGCCTCGACGGCACGGTGACGACGGCCATGCTGGGCGCGGACTATGCGCGGGGCGACTGGCTGGTCGGCCTCGCGCTGACGCAGAGCACATCTGACGGCAAGTACGCCTCCATCGGCGAGGACAGTCCCTGTTCCGAAGCGGGCGACGAAGCGCGGGTCCTGTGTGACGGCGCGGTGCGCGCGGGCGACGGCAAGGTGGAGGCGCAGCTCGCGGCGGTGATCCCCTATGCCTCCTTGCAGGCATCGGAACGCCTCAAGCTCTGGGGCGCGGTCGGCTACGGCACAGGCGAGGTGACGCTGAAGACGGCCATGGGCGGCAACTACAGCGCCGACACCAGCTGGAGCATGGCGGCGGCGGGCCTGCGGAGCGACGTGATCGCGCCACCGGCGGTGGGGTCGGGCCCGGCGCTGGCGATGGTCTCCGACGCGCTCTGGGCGCGGACCTCCTCGGAGAAAACGCGCGACCTCGCAGCGTCGGAGTCCGATGTGACCCGGCTCAGGCTCGGCCTGGAGGGCAGCTGGGCCGTCGCCCTCGGGGACGGCGGCGGCCCCAGATCGGGGTCAGGGGCGAGCCTCACGCCGAAGCTGGAGATCGGCGCGCGCCATGACGGCGGCGACGCGGAGACCGGCTTCGGGGTCGAGCTCGGCGGCGGAATTGCCTGGACCGATCCGATCATAGGCCTCTCACTCGACCTCTCGGGCCGTACGCTGCTGGCGCATGATAATGACGACCTGAAGGACCAGGGGGTCTCGGCGACGCTCACCTTCGATCCCACCCCTGAGACGAAGCGGGGTCTTTCGCTCAGCCTTCGCCAGGACTTTGGTGGGCAGGCCGAGGGCGGGCTGGACGCGCTCTTCGCGCCGGATCTGCTGGAGGACCGCACGGACAGCGAGGCGGAGTCCCGCTGGGCAATGGAGGCGGCCTGGGGTTTGCCTGCCTTCGGCAGGCGCTGGACCGGCAGCCCGCACGCCGGCCTCGGGCTCGCAACCGGCGCGCGCGACTACAGCCTCGGCTGGCGGCTGACACCGGAGGCCCCGAACGCGCCCGACCTCTCGTTCGGTGTCAAGGCGGCGCGCCGGGAGAGCGGGGCGTCCGCGCCCGAACATACCCTCGGCTTCGAAATCAACACGCGCTGGTGATGATAGCGCGTCCAGTCTCCCTTTGCCCGTCACGCGTCAATGGCGCATGACGGCCTGCGCCGCCTCGCTCAGCCATACAGTGCGCGGGCCGGTCTTGGCGGCTGCAAGCTTGAGCCTGTCGCCATCGACCATCTGATACCGGCGGGCCCGGCTTAGAACCGATTGGCCCGTTTTCGGTCGTGTCGACGGCGAAATCCGCACGGCGTGGTCTCCAGGGCCCAGGCATCGCACTCATCAGCCCTGCTGCGGGGCCCGGCGCGGCAAGCCGGTTTCGCGACGCCCGCCTTCAGTCGAGCAATGGCGCCTCGGTCTCCATCCACTTGCGGAACTGCCCCTCGATCACCGGCGCGTGGTCGGGGCCGAACACCTCTGCCAGCAGCGGGCCGAGTTCCTCCTCCCGACCCTCCATGTCGCGCAGCACCGTCATGAGCAGCAACTCTACCGATTGCCGGAGCCGTGCGATGGACTCCCCGCCCGTGGCGATGCGGGCGACACGGTCGAACAGAAGCCGCTGCTCCTCTGCGGACAGCACAAGAGCCGGCAATGCCTTCGGGTCGAGCTCGACACTCAGACCCGCCGCTATCATGTGCTCGTTGATCGAAACACCGCGCCGGTCCGCAATCTCCCGGCTTCGCTCCCAATCCACATCGGAGCAGGAGATGGTCACTCGCACCCGCTCCCCCGGACCGCGCCTCCTCATCAGTCCGTCCCGCCAGAACGCCGCGCCCAGAGCTCGCGCTGGATGAACGCGATTGCGCCGAACAGTGAAAGGTCCGTCCCGGGCAGCGCCTCGTGCAGGGCGCGATGCACGGCGTCCATCCGCGCCACCCGGTCATGCAAGGCCCGCTGTTCCTCCTCCGAGAGCACAAGCCGCGGTTCCGCGCGAGGGGCGCCCGCATCCTCGTGCAAGGCGCAGGCTACAAGGAAATGCGACACCGGCATGCCTGCGGCCTCGGCTCTCTCCTTGATCAGAGCCTTCTCGACCGGCGTGCAGCGCAGGGTACGGCGAACCAGCCTTGCCATGCTCAGGGCTGCGGCGCGGGGCCGCCCTCCGGATCGGCGCTGACGGAAACCGCCTGCCAGCGCGCCGCCGCGCCCGGGTCGGTCAGCCGGTCCAGATCCCCCTCCCGCGAGAGCCAGGCATCCACGGCATCGCCAATGGCGGCCCAGCGGTCTCCCAGGTCGAGGTCCTCCATGCGCTCCTGCTCGATCTTCGCCAGCACCAGCAGTTCGCGCACGGCGCGGCGCATGACGACGGCCGGCACGGCCTCCGCCATGAGGGCCCGGTGAACGATGTAGCGCGAGAGGTCCATGCCCGCCTCGTCGGCAAGCTCTCTGATGCGCGCCCACTCGCTTGCCGTCGCCATCACCGCATGCTGGGTACGGCGGCCTGCCGGAGACCGGCTCATGACGACGCCTCCGTAACAGCCGTCACCAGTGCGATTCCCTCCGACGAACACCCTTTCATATATCCTGCATCATTTATCATATTCATGCTCTGGCAAGCCGATTCAGTGCATCACTGCCATGGTCGACTGCCTTCGCGCCACAGAAGCAATCACGCATCAGCCTACTCTCAATGCCCCCCAACGGCAACGCATCATCGTCATTTTAGTTCCCCAAGTATAACGACTGCCTCCAGGCCTCTCTCTATAGGGCAATCC
>JAPORR010000069.1 GCA_026710105.1 Alphaproteobacteria bacterium | reverse complement strand
CGGCTGGACGGCGTGGGGGCTTGAAGCGAATAGCCATCTGTCTCCGTCTGGATAAGCCGTCCGCGCATGGGCGCGCGTTCACCGGTTGACCTACAGCAATGGGTACCGTGGCCGGATCTGGGAGACGCGCACAGTGGAGCTGAAGATCCCGAAGCTAAGGGGAGCGACGTTCCTGGAGCCGCGCCGTATGGCGGAGAAGGCGCTGACGGCGGTGATCCAGGAAGCTTACATCAAGGGTGTGTCGACGCGTCGATGACCTGGTGCCTCGGAACACCTTGTAGTCGGCGCTCGCGGCCACGGTGGTCCCGGTGGAGTGGTCGCGGGTCACGGGGAGCATCGGCGGGAATCTGCTAGGCGAGCAGAAATCCGACCGAGTAGAACGGCTGAATTCGGGACCTGGAGCATGCTATTCCGGGGCATGCGCCAATAGTCTCACAATGAATCTCTCGTCCAGCTCGACCAGATCGGGCTCGGTGCCGTTATGCTCTTTCATTCCCCTGACGATTTTGCGGGGAATTCCCATTCCCATATGTTCCAGATACCGGTAGTCGCGCATTACGTCTTTCAATAGCTGGTTTCGTGCAGCCCGCGTTCCCAACCGCATGCGGTCTGGCGTTATGCCGTTCGGCAGTCGTCCCGGCGAGACAATTTCCAGTCGGTCAGAGTACACCGCCAACTCGACATCCGTGCTTGTGAGCAGATAATCTCGATGAATAAGAGCGTTGACGAGGCCCTCGCGAAGAGCATCTTGGGGATAGACTGGACGCTCAATGCGCCTTCCACCTTGTGCCTCGACGACCACGCGTGTGTTGCGTTGCACGAAATCCAGCGCCTGTTCGACCAGACCGTTTTCGACGATATCGCCAGCTTCGCTTAGCAAGGGCACCATGGGACCTCGAAGCACCGAGCGCTCCTGTGCATCGTAGTCCTGTTCTGTTCCTGGATATGCGACGGCGTCGATCCCCGCATGAGGCAGAAACCGGTTCGGCGTTTTGCCGAACATCAACATGCCGCCGACGGTTACTCCTTCGTCGGCCATGACCTCGGTGTTGATGAGAAGTGATTGCCATGCTTCGTCATCTTCGTCGGCTGGTACGTCCTGCTGGCGGATATCGCCGAAGTAGTTTCGCAGACGCCTCAGATCCAGATGCGCGAGCGAAGCGCCCGATACGGGCCGTAACTCGGCCCGTACGGTACCTCGTTGCTGGAAGAGTCGTGCGAGTTCCTCCTGGCTCGCCTCCCGACTCTGCGTGCCGACACGCATCAGGTATCTGTTGGTGTTGTTATGCCAGAGCGCATGCATGTCGTAACCGCGGGTTACGCGGACGATGGCAACATCGTTGCTGTCCTTGACACCGCGAACGACTTCGAAGAACGGAACGATGGCTGGCCTGATCTTGTCGCGACATACATTCATCACCCATTCTTCAAGGCCGTCTCGCGTCAGGCCTGTGATGGTCCCGGCGTCTTCTACGCCCAGCAGCACCATGCCGCCCTGCAGGTTCGAGAAAGCAACCAACTCTTTCGCCAGATCCTGCGTTCGTAGATCGTCCCTCTTGAATTCCACCCCGGAATTCTCGCCGTTTGCGATGATCTCCAGCAATTCCGTGCGGGTCGTCATGCCTTAGAACCCGTACTTGGAGCGGCGCATCTCGAACGCCGCCTTGCCGCCTTCGAGGATTTCTTCGACCAGTTCGCGCACGGGCCTCGAGTCGATAGAGGCCATATGCTGCGGCGCGATCCGCGCCTGGCCCTCCCGGGCCTCCCCCGTCGCGGCGAGCCCGAGGATGAGTTCGGCATCACCAAGGACCGGGATGTTGGCGTTGTGCGTCGAGAAGATGAATTGGCGGCGGCGCTTTTCCTGCCGCATGATCGGCACCACGCCCTCGGTGATGAAGCGGTTGTCAAGATCGTCCTCAGGCTGATCGACGACCAGTGGCGCGTCCGATTCGAGCAGCAGGAGCAATAGGACGGCTGTTGCCTTCTGGCCGGTCGAGAGTGCCTGAAGCGTCTGCCAGTTGGCCGGCGCGCCGTCGGGCGCCGTGTTCAACTCGATCTCCGTTGTCGCAGGCAGTTCCAACTCTTCGATACGCATGAACAGTCCGGGGCCGGCCTGTGCTATCCGTTCGGCCGCACCGGACGGCAGCTTGTAGTGCGTCCTGAGCGCGTCCTTGCCTTCTCGGCACCGCTGCGCAAGTTCCGGCAGGGACAGTTGGTCTTGTCCGCGCAGACGTTCCAGCGCGGCGGCGAGGTTGCCGCCGACCTCTCGGAGGAGTTGTTCGAGCGGGTCGCGGTTGCCGGCCATCGTCACCCTGACCTGCACCCGGTCGCGGAGCTTCCGGGAGACTCGCTTCGCTGCGGTCTCGACCTGCCTGTACTCAGCTGCCTTGATGTCTTCCCACTCCGCGAGAAGATTGCGGCGCTGCGCCTCGTGCGCTTCCAGATCGCGCTTATGGCGTTCCATCCTGTCGTTCAGCGGGCGCAAATCCTCGATTTGCTGGCGCAGCCGGATGAATTCCGCGCCGTCGATCTTCGATTTCTGGAGTTCGCGAAGGAGCTTTTCGTAGGTTTCCTCAATCGCGGTCTTGCGTTCGCTCCAGCGCGACTTTGTCTCCGTAAGCGTTCTATCTGTTTCGGAAAGAGCCTTGCCGAACTGTTCGCCGAGTGTCTCCAGTTTCTGGCTCAGCGTGCTGAGGATTGCCCCGATCTCGGAGAGGATGTCGGCGTTTGGCAGCTCTTCGAGGGCCTTGCTGGAAACGAACGCGGTGTCGACGGGCAATCCGTCGGCAAGGTCGTTGTGGACAGTGCGGTACTGGTCAAGGCGTTCGTCCAGGTTGGAGAACAGCCGTTCCTCGCGAACGAGCAGGCTCTTTTCCTTCAAGCGTTCTTCGAGCCCGGCCTGCTGGAACCGCCTTTGTGTCTCTTCGAGACCCGGAAGTGCCGCAAGCTGTTCGTCGAGGCGCTGCAGCTCGCGGCGCGTGTCGACGATCCGGCTTCGGGAGCGCTCCAGTTCCAGACGTACCTCTGATTTCCGTCCCGAAAGGGCGGGATCCCGGTCGACGAAGCGCCCTAGCAGGAGCGTGAGTTTCTCGGGGCTTTTCGTGAGTTCGGATATCTCGTGCTGCCCGAAGACCTCCACGCCGGGCATCACGTCCCGCGGTGAGAGTGTCAGGACTTCCCCGCCCTCGTCCTTCACGACGGGCGGGTTCGGCACTGATCTCTCGATCATGTAGCAACGTTCGGACGGCTGGTGCGATTGCACCAGCAACGAGACCTTAGTGCCGGATTGCAGGACATGGCGGATCAAGCCCTCATGGGCCTTCCGGGCTTCCTCGCCAAGAGGATCGAGGCCAAGCGCATAGCGTATGCTCTCGATCATCGTCGATTTACCAGTGCCTCGTCCGCCGACCAGCACATTAAGATTTTCGTTGAAATGCACGGCGGTGTCGCGCAGGAACCCGCCTTCCCAGGTCACGGCAAGGAACTCGGCATGGGGTTCGGGCTTCAGATCGCTGTGTAGACGGACCCGGGAGTCCGGATCGAGAAACGCCTGCCGGAACGCTTCGACCGATACAGCGGACATCTTGATGAAGCAGGAGGCGCCCTCCCTCTTCAGATCCTCCGGGCCGTTGATGTCCGAAGCGTTCAGAACGGCGAGGGGGCGATCGCGCCTGTGCTGGGCGTCCTTGTTCTCGAGGATCGGCCGGAGCCTGTCTGGCGCGTCGCCCACCGGACCCGACAGCGCACAGGCAAGCAGGTCGGGATGGGCCCAGACATTGATTCTCGATTGTCCCGAGAGCTTTCTCAACAATCCGCCTTCGGAGGTGACATGGGCGGCTATACACACGGCGCCCCATGCCTTCGCGGCTTCAAGTAGTTCGATGGCATCCTTGCTGCCCGTCGGAGACAGTCGATCACTGCCGTGAATGCCGCACTCCCCGATGAAACGCTCCAAGGATTCTTCCTTGTCTGGATCGAACAGGCAGAGGAAATGAACGCCGTCTTTCGTGACGGCTTCGAAACCGCTGAACGCATAGAGATTTGCGTTGCGCGCGGCGTGAACGAGGCCAACCGAATGCTTGACGCGGTAGTGATCCGTGACCGCTATAACCTCAATGCCGGCACCGAGGCAGGTTTCGATGATTGCCGTGTTGTATTCGTCTTCCGAAGTGAAGGGGGTCGCCTTCCCGTGCCTCTCAAGATAGGCGAACGGATTGACCTGCAGGGCACAGCAGTAGAACCGCGCACCGTCCGGAAGATCCAGTGCGGCCTGCATGCGAGCCGGGAGCGGACGCATTAGGCCGGTCGCTTCTGCGGTCATTTGCGGCTCTCTGTCAGTCTTGGTGTATCGAACCTTATTCCTGTTCCGATTAGGCCTGCTGTTCGGCGACGTATCGCTCGACCGCATCCCGCACAACCCAGGCCAAGGAGACCTTCTTCTCCTTGGCGAGCTGTTCCAGAACTTCGTAGATGTCCGGCGGAAAGCTGATCGATGCACGAACGGATGCCGCACCTTCGGGTTTCATGCCCTGCCTGTCTCCTTTGCGGCTATTCATGGGATTAAGATTCTAGATTCTTCTTCACCACTTTACATCATTCTGGTGCACGATAACAGCTTCGAGGTATGTGCGCTGTGGCAATTTTCGTGGTCTCCCGAAGAGGCGCATGTCGTCGGCAGGGTCCTCTGGACACTCAGGAGAATGTGAGCCGCAATGCAGCCGGCCCAGAAGACCTGCTACCGGAGGCAGGCCTGCTGGGCCCTCGTCTCCGGTCCTCCGTCATCGTTTTGCGGTAGGAACGCCGGTCACCCCGCGCCCCCCGCACAGATCCCCGCACGCCCGTTAGGGCACGAGGCTCCTACCCCTGATCGTCGATCAGGGGAAATCAAGAAACTTGACCGACAGGTCCAAACCCTACCACACTCCCACCATGCCCGGTGGGCCGACAACGCACGAACTCTCCGAGCGAATCGCCCGACGGGAGGAGCGCATGAAGACCATGCAGGCAGAGCACCGGGCAGACATGGAACGCATCGCCGGCGACCAGAAAACCGCCAACGAAAGGCTGTCGAAGGAACTGGCGCAGCGTGACCGGGCGCTGCTACTCGCCATCCTCGGCATGATCGCCCCGGCCGTCGCTATCCTGAAATTCGCCTGAGCAGCTGACGCAACCCGAGAAACGCTGCCCGGCAGCCCAAACGATGACCAAATCGCTATCGCTAACCCTCAGACCGGCAATTCTGCAAAAAGCTCGACCGTTTGAGGTCAACTTCATGTCAGGCTTGGAAAAAGTGGCGTGAACCAGTTCGCCCTGCGGAGCTCACTCCGCACGGTTACGGTCCAGGCAGGTCGCGCTATAAGAACGGCGCGTGGATGGGGCGTAGCCAAGCGGTTAAGGCAGCGGG
>JAPORR010000219.1 GCA_026710105.1 Alphaproteobacteria bacterium | reverse complement strand
AGGCGACGATCAGCCCGCCGCCGACGAGCGTTGCAGCATCCGGCAGATCGCGGAACATGACCCCACCACCACATGGTACCCGACAGGAGTGTTGGGGGGAAGCTGTTGGATTCGTCCGCAGTTGTCAACAGTCTATCGTCCGGATTGCGCATTGGGGGCGTCCTGCTCTCGTTGTCGGGCGCTGTTGTCGCGCTCACCGGCTGCGGCTGGTTCGATCAGGCTGAGGTCGAGCGGGATGCGGCATCTGTAGAGGACCGTCTGGATTCTGTCGGCAGGCTGGGTCCGGAGCGCCCCGGCTTCCGATCTCTCACGCAATCGAAGGACCCCTGGCTGGCGCTGCGGCCCGTGACGGAGACGGAGGCACGCCTTCCGGAAGACCTGCTGTCGGAGACCGGCGTTGTCGTGACGCTCGGCGACGGGCCGGGCGACGAGGCTCTGGCGCGGCGGATATCGGATGCAGCGGGGCTCAACGTCCGTCTGGTCGGAGTTCGCTGGCAGCCCATTGTTGGCGAGAACGGACAACCGGACGGGCAGACGGACGATGCCGCGCGCGAGGCTTGGCTCTCGTCATGGTCCGACGAACTCGCGGGTGGCGCCGGCGTCTGGTCGGGTCCGCTGAACCGGCTTCTGGACGCCTGGACGGAAGCGGCGGGCTATCGCTGGCGCTATGACGGTGACGCCGGGCTGGTTGAAGTCGTGCGCTCGGAGACGCGCATCTTCGGGGTCCATGCGCTTTCGGGCAAGCAGACCTATGGGGTGACGACGACGACGCAGGGGAGCGGCGGCGAGGCGACGGCCGGGTCCTCCTCGCAGTCGATTTCCTCCGAGACAACCTACGATCCCTGGGAGGAGATCGGTCCACAGGCGGTCGCGGCGGCCGGTGCGGAGGGGACAGTCTCGATTTCGGAGGCGGCCGCGACAGTGACGGTGACGGGCCTGCCGCGTGCGGTCGAGCGGGTGCGGGCGTATCTGGAGCATGTGAACCGTCACGTTCTGCGTCCTGTGACGCTCTCGGTGCATCTCTACTCGGTGCGCTTCGACAGGGGTTCGGACTACGAGGTCGGCCTGACGGGTCTGCTGCCGGAAGTCTTCGGGTCGAACTTCCAGATCGGGATCGAGGGCGGATCGATCTCGCTGGTGAAGCCGGTCACCGCGAACACGAACACGTTGCGTGCGACAGTGGGCGCGCTTCGCAAGATCGGTACGGCGTCGCGTGTGCTGTCGGTGGACGTGCCGACGCTGAACGGGCGTCCGGCACAGTTCTACGACCTGCTGGATCAAGCCTATCTGAAGGAGATATCGACGACCGTCGAGGACGGGGTGCGATCCTACGAGCTGACACCGGGCACGGTCTCGTCGGGCTTCGGGTTGAGTTTCGTGGCACGGATCGTGGCGCCTGACGAGGTTCTGGCGCGGATCACGGCGACCATTCAGGACCGCCCGGAGTTCACCGTGTTCGGCGCGAGCGGCAATCAGATCCAGCTGCCGTCTGGCGGCAGGCGGGCGATCGTGGTGACGCAGCACATTGCGAGAGGCGAGACGCTGCTTCTCACGGGCTTCCGCGACCGGGCTTCCTCGGGCGAGCAGTCGGGCACGTTCCATCCGGCCATTCCGCTGCCAGAGGGCGGGGCGGACGCGGATATCGCGCGCATCGAGACGGCGCTTCTGGTGACGGCGGATATCGGCCAGCCGCTCGGCCTGTCGGAGCAGGGCTTCCTTCCCGCCGGCCCGGTCGCGGTGACGGGCAAGGCGGAACTTCCGACTGCCATCGAGGAAGGCGCGCTTGCTCCGGTGACAGACAATGCGCGCCGGGAGAGCGGCGGATGAGCGTGCTTGTCGTGGGCGAACAGTGCTTCGCGGCCGGTCTCGACTGGGAACGCGAGGTTTTGCGCAAGGGCAAGGCAGCGCAGGCAGCATATAACCGCGGTCATCACTGGATGGTCGAGTTCGGCGGGCAGACGGGTTTCCTGGGCGATCTGGAGGATCCCGGCGGGCTGCCGCCCCTTGCGGGCGCGCTTCTGAAGATCATGAGCAAGTCTCCGGAGGGCAAGGCATCCTGGGCAGCCTTCATTGAGGAGGACGGCGAGGCGCCAAGGCGTGTGGGCGTGGTGCGCAGTTCGGGTGGGGCGATCCTGCCCGGCGGCGACGGTGTGTTCATGTCGGCCGGGGATGCGCAGAAGGCCCTCGGCACGGCCGGCATCCAAGGCGTTCGCATTATCGTCACGCCGGGTCTGTCGGGGCTGTTCGAGGAGGCCGTGACCGTCGAGGCGGCGGATATCGCGTCTGCGGCGGAGGGTATGCCGATCCTGGCGGTAGCACCGAAGAGGGGCCTGTCGAAAACCGCATCCTGGACAGCGGCGCTGCTGCTGATCCTCGGTGGGTGCGTTTATGCCGGCGTGTTCCACTACAACGACATTCTGATCTTCGCGAGGATGAAGAAGCCGGAGCCGGAAGCGCCGCCGACGGTGCAGGCGGTGGTGGTGACGCCGGCGTTCCTGCGCTTCTGCCAGGCGGGCTGGGACGGGCTTCGGGTGCGTATGTCGGGGTTTGACCGGCAAGCAGTGGTTTGCCATCCACAGTTTGCCGGGAGCGGGACGGGCGCTCACTGGCCTCCCGGGATGGGCCGGCCGGTTCTGGAGGTCCGCTGGGAGCTCAGGGAAGGCCTCGACCCGCGCGTCTACGAGCCGCTGGCGCGGGATATGCTGAGCGGCTGGCCGAAGGCGTTCATTGACGACAATGGCGCGTCGGTTGCGCTTGCCGCCTTGCCGGCGGTGCTTCGGCGTCACGAGCAGGCGCCCGTTCTCCCGCTGGATCCGGAGCGGTTCCGGGACCTTCTGGACCGGACGCTGGCGCTCCGGGGCTTCGTGATCGACTACGGGCAATGGGGCGCGGACGAGGAAGTGGTGCTGAGCACGGGCCGTCCGCTCAGGGAGGCGGTGGCGATGCTGTCCGCCATGGAGGACGTCGAGGTCGCTTCGGTTTCGTGGAGCGCGGAGGGCGGTTGGCGGTTCGGGGTCCGGCGCATCCGGCCGTTCACCATGCTGGAGAGCCGGTTCGAGGCGCTGACGCATGACGGCAAGACCGACAGGGCGGCGGACGGCAAAGCGGGGCGTTCGGGATGATGCGGTGGCTGAAGAATCCCGGACGATCCGTCCGGTCAGAATGCCTGAAGAAGGCAGATGATGGAAACGGTCCCGCCAACCACGGTGTAGGCAAGTTCTGCCTGGCCGACCGCGTGGAACCCGGCAGCGACGAAAAGGCAGGCAGCAAGCCCGATGACTTCGCCTGCGGCGTCCCCTGGGAGAGGTTCCATGGGGGCGGTCTCTGGCGTTGTCCAAGCTTGCCGGCATTGTGCTTGTGGGAGCGGATCTTGTCGATCCGAACGGTTCGAGTCCCGGGAGGGTTTTCGGCGGGGTCTTCAGTTATCTGGGCGGGGTTCTCGTGATTTTCGCGCTGGGGCATCACAGGAACTGCCGAGCGTTGCTGCCCCCGGACAGGTTTGGTGGCGGACGGTTCGCCTTGATCTTCGCGGCAATTGTTCTGGCCTCGGTCGGCAGGGAAGACGGTGGCAGCTTGGCCGCCTGGTTGGCTTTCGCCGCCTTCGCTCTCGGGGGCTGGTCGGATGGCGGGTGGATCGCGATCGCAGCCGAACGTCGGGGCGAGGGTCTGTGGAGCGCCTGGCGCCAGACCATGGTCGCTGACCGAGACTCCCGAAAGCACTGCTGGGTCGCGCTGTTCGGCAACCAAGAGCAACACATCGAACGCGTGGCAGGCGGAACTGCTGATCCTGCGGAAGGGAGGTTCAGATGAGACGGACGGGCACGGCGCTTCTGGCGTTGTCATTCGCGGGAATTGCTTCCGGTGCGCTGGCCCAGACAGGCGACCCGGACCGGACGCGGCAGCAGGAGGCGCTGGCGCATGCGGTGGCTATCCAGAACGCCTGGGCGGGCACCGAGGCGCGCATCCGGGTGACGGACGCAGCGGATCTCTGGGAGGACGAATGGACCGGGCTCACCGCTCCTCCTTCCGGGTCCTGGTGGCTCTGGACGGAGCGCGGCCTGACGGCACGCTACTGCGACGGCGTGCTGGCAGTCTATGCGGCGACGGACGAACTGAAGGGCCTGGGTCGGGATCATCGCGAGGTCCAGGTCGCGCCGGCGCGCTATGGCGACGGGCGGACGGGCCTGCATGTGATCCTGGCGAACACGCGGATTGCGCAGGGCGCGCATGGCCGCGACGACACGGCGCTGCCCGCCTGTATGAGCATTCCCTCGACAGGTGAGGACCGTGTGGGGCTGGTGGGCCGGGTCGCCGATCCGATCCGCACGGTGACGGGCATACGCTGGGAGACGGAGACGCGCGATGTCGCCTGTCCCGGCTCGACGACGGACACGTTCCGTGAGGCGCGGCAGGTTCCGATCCAGATCACGGACATTCTGGGATCGAGCGAGACGGAGGGCCGGGACCTGTCGGTGACGGCACCGGGCGTGTCGCATCTCTGGCCGCGCGACTGCGCGCTCCGGGCGGCGCTCGGCGCCGCATGCAGTCCCTGGCGCCATGCCGAGGGGCTTTGTCCCTTCCAGTATGCAGAGGCGGCTCCGCCCGAGGCCATTCCGGATCCGGTGATTGTCTGGCGTCCGGCCCCTGTGCACAGGACCACAGCCTCTTGCGGCTGCCCTTCCGGCTATACCGGAAGCTGCACGCTGCATTACGAGCAGAACACGGAGTATCGGGATTTCCGGGTGCGGCCGGGGGCTCCGGTCGTTACAACGCGGTTGCCGGCGCGGGTGAATGGCAGCCGACGTTTCGTGCGCCGGACGGACAGCTGCACGCCCATTCCCGATCCTCCTGTCAATCCGTCGCCACAGAATCCATCGCCACAGAACCCACAGAACCCGACGCCACAGACCCCCCAGAATCCCCAGAATCCGACGCCACGGACACCGTCACAGACGGGCGGTGGCGAGAATGACGGAGGCGGCGGTGAAAGCGGTGACGATGGCGGCGGCCATGGCGATGGCGAAAGCGGTGACGATGGCGGTGGAAGCACCGGTGGCAATACCGATTCCACCGACGGTGGCGTTGCTGAGGACGACAGCGACAATGAGGGGTTCGGCGGCAGCGCCATGGGACCGCCTGGCTCCATGGGTGATGAGGACACCCCTGGCGTCTCAGAATCCGGTGACGGTGGAGGCGGCGGCGGCGGAGGCGGCAAGCCGATCGTGCTCGACCTCGACGGCGACGGCGTGGAATTGGTGGCGCTGGAGAGATCGACGGCGTTCTTCGACATCAATGGCGACGGCTACCGCGAGCGCATGGCCTGGGTCTCTGCCGATGACGGCTTCCTCGCCTACGACAAGGACGGCGACGGGCTGATCACTGCGCATGAGCGAAAGCAGCCCGGGTATGAGAACCAATGT